>NZ_JBTOLW010000004.1:0-158203 GCF_054552115.1 Pseudohaliea sp.
CACTGAGAGCCATGCTCTCCCTGATGCTCAAGCACCATGCGAACAGCTCGCTCCCGGAACTCCGGTGGATACTTCGGTCGTTTGTTCATCGCTCCATCCTCTCAAGGTCTGGAGCCTCCGACAAACCCGGAGCGATTCAGACTGCGACAAGCTTTTACAGGAAGAGCTACTCGAACAACCTTTCAACCGCCTTGCGAACCCTCGTCAAGTCGGGCTCTCTGAACGAACTAGGAGGCGAGAGATACGCACTCGTTGAGGAAAAGGCTTCCGAGATAAGGTCTACTTTGAGTGGCAAGTAACCTCGAAACCTTTCTCCACAACCAAGATCTTCCGAGAAAGTACGCCGTGCTTGCGTTGGTCGCAGCCGGCGAAGAAAAGCTGATGCCGAAAGACATAAAGGAAGCCGCTATCAATGCTGGACTCCGAAAGGCAAAAAACTGGAACGTCTCTGCCCTCCTCGGCCACCTCGACAACTTGGTAGCTCGCTACGCGGATGGTTGGGCAGCCACTGCAGCCGGGAAAGACAAGCTAAAAGAACTCGGACTGGACTTAACCAGCTCGCCAACAACCACGCCGCAAATCAAACTCCGCGCCGCGCTGCATCAAGTTTCAGACGAAAGTACGCGAGGATTCCTAGAGGAGGCAGTAAAGGCTTTGGAGTTCGGACTACACCGCTCTGCGGTAGTGCTCTCTTGGGTGGGCGCCGTAGCGACACTCCATCAGGTCGTGGTTGACAATCATCTCGCAGATTTCAACAAGGAATTGATTGCGCGAAAGCCAAAGGCAAAGCCGATAAAGATACGGGATGACCTAGGCTCGGTCTCGGAGTATGACCTCCTCCAAATTTGCAAGGCAATCGGTCTCTTCGGCAAGAACATCAAAGAAGAGCTTGAAGGTGCCTTAAAGCTCCGGAACGGCTGCGGCCATCCGACTGGGGTGAGGCCGAAAGAGCATCGCGTAGCAAGTCACATCGAGACGCTAGTCCAGTACGTTTACGAACCCCTAGCCTAGCCGGCGACTGCGTACGAGTTGCATCAGATCTTGCGAATGTGTACGCGCAACACTCTCAGGTATCGCGCATTACAATTTTTTCTGCAGCTTGGACAGCGCGCTTTTTGTCCCGCTTTGTCCCTGTTAGTGACGACTTACGCTTAAAGCCCTGTGGTTATGGTGGAGCCAGGCGGGATCGAACCGCCGACCTCAACACTGCCAGTGTTGCGCTCTCCCAGCTGAGCTATGGCCCCACGACTGCCGGTGCCACGGGCGGGCTCCGGCGGAGAGCGCGCATATTAGGGTTCGCCACCGGGGGTGTCAAGGCATGGCCCGGAGAAAACCCGACCCTGCAAAAACTTGCATGGAGCGGCCCCGCCGAGCAAGCTTGCGCGGTGTCTTCCTTCAAGCCATCGGTCGCCGCCGCCATCGTCATCGCGAACATGGTCGGGACCGGCGTGTTCACCAGCCTCGGTTTCCAGCTCGTGGAGATCCGCTCGGCGCCGGTGCTCCTGGCCCTGTGGGCCGTGGGCGGCCTGGCCGCGCTCTGCGGCGCCATGAGCTACGCCGAGCTGGGCGCCGCCCTGCCCCGCTCCGGCGGCGAGTACAACTTCCTCTCGCGCATTTTCCACCCCGCCGCGGGCTTCATCTCCGGCTGGGTCTCGGCCACCGTCGGCTTTGCCGCGCCCACCGCGCTCGCCGCCATGACCTTCGGCAGCTACCTGTCCGCCGTCTTTCCGGCCCTCTCTTCGATCTGGCTGGCGACCGGCCTGGTAATCGTGCTCACCGTGGCGCACTCCACTAGTCACCGCGGCAGCGGCGGCACGCAGCGCTGGCTTACCTGGCTCAAGATCCTGCTGATCCTCGGTTTCTCCGGGCTTGCCCTGCTGCTCAACGACAGCGGGCAGCAGACCGCTTTCGCGCCTTCTCGCGGTGACGGCGCCCTGCTCTTCTCCGGCGCCTTCGCCGTCTCGCTGATCTACGTGAACTACGCCTACTCGGGATGGAATGCCGCGACCTACATCAGCGGCGAACTGGAGCGGCCGCAGCGCAACCTGCCGACGGTCCTCATCGCCAGCACGGGCATTGTCTGCCTGGCCTACCTGCTGCTCAACTTCGTCTTCCTGGCCGTGGCACCCATGGAGGCCATGGTCGGCAAGGTCGAGGTGGGCTACGTGGCGGCAGGCTATGCCTTCGGCGATGCCGGGGCCGCCATCATGGGCGTGCTGCTCGCCCTGCTGCTGGTGTCCACCGTCAGCGCCATGATCCTCGCCGGGCCGCGCGTCCTCCAGTCCATCGGCGAGGATTTCGCCGTGTTCCGTCCCCTGGCGCGGGTCAACGGCGACGGCATCCCGGTCACGGCCATCGTCACCCAGGCCACCGTTGCGCTCCTGTTCCTGTGGACGGCCTCCTTCGACCGCATCCTGGTCTTCTCCGGCGCCACCATGGCCCTCAACACCTTCTTCACGGTCCTCGGCCTCTTCGTGCTGCGCTGGCGGCAGCCTGACCTGCCGCGACCCTTCCGGGTCGTGCTCTACCCGCTGCCGCCACTGCTCTTCCTCGCCATCACGGGCTGGACCCTGCTCTACATCGTGCTGCAGCGGCCGGTGGAGGCACTCATCAGTGCCGGCATCGTCGCCAGCGGCGCCCTTTTCTACTGGCTGAGCGCCACCCTGAGCCGGCGAGTCCCCGGCACGGACCCGCCGGCCCCCGCCTGACAGGAGGACATCATCCCATGGGCAAGATCCTGCTCTACGTCGCCGGTCTCATCTTCACGGGCTACGGCCTCGCCTGCCTGGTGAACCCGGAAATCGCCACCAGTGCCGCGGGGCTCGCGGCCACCAACGGCGACGGCATGACGGAAATCGGCGCGATGTACGGCGGCTTCCAGACCGGCTTCGGGCTGTTCTGCCTGCTCTGCGCGCGCCGCTCGGAGTACGGTACAGCAGGCCTCTGGGCGCTGTTGCTGGGCATCGGCCTCCTCGCGGCCGCCCGCAGCTACCACGCGCTGCTGGCGACGGACCCGCTCACCGTCTACAGCTACGGCGCCATCGCCTTCGAGTCGCTGCTCACGGTGCTCGCCGCGGTGGCGCTCCTCCGGCGCGGCGGCTAGGCGCCGGCCCCGTCTTTCGTTTCCGGGCCCGGCTCGGGTTGTCGTTCGGGCCCCGGTCGCGTTTCCGCTGCCACGCCGGGCTCCGCTTCCGGTGTCGGCTCTTTCCTCGGCCCCTCCCACGGCCCTTCCCCCGGCTCCCCGCTCTGCGCTGGCTGCGGACCGGCTGGCAATACCGGTGAGGGCGCCTCGACCCCCAGGGCGCGCAACCGCTCCGCGGCCTTGGCGAGCTGCTCGGCCATGCGCAGGCAGCCGCGCAGCGCCTCGAGGGCGGCGTTGAGGCTGCCCACGGGAAGCTGGTGCCGCGCTGCGGCCTCGAGCATCACTGCCTTGAGGTCGTGCCACTGCTCCCGCAGGGCATCGTAGTTTGCATCCAGCGTTTCGCCGGAGAACCCGGGCGCGGCCGGATCGCAGGCGCGCAGGTAATCGACGATGCCGGCCTGGAAGGCCGTCACCCGCGGCAGCACCGGCGCGCGCAGCACCGCCTCGACATCGTCGCGGGCATCGAGGAGCGCGCTGCCAAGGCGGGTGACCTCTTCCAGGTAGGTGTTGATGCGCAGCGCGTTGGTCAGCTCGCCGCGCCGGTCATCGGGAAGCCGGGTCGCGCCCAGGTCCGTGGCGAAGGTTTCGACCGCCTCGACCAGGGATTCCAGGGCCATGCCCTGCTCAACGACCTCCCGGGCGGGCGCCTCTGCACTCATGATCTCGATGCTGCGGCTGCGCACGAGCTCGCTGGCGCGGGCAAGCTCCAGGCACAGGGCGCGCAGCGCGAGATCCGGGGTGCCGAGGACGTTGCGGTCGAGGTACTGCGGCAGCGCCAGCCCTTCCGCCCGGGTGCCGAAATGCCGCGCCAGAAAGCGCGCCAGCCAGGGTGTCAGCGGCCACATCAGGGCGACACCAAGGATATTGAAGGACGTATGGAACAGCGCCAGCGCTACCGTGGGAATCGCGGCAAGACCAAGCGCCGCGCCCCCGCGATCCACGGCGAGCAGCATGAGCGGCAGGAGCAACAGTGCCACGCCACCGGTCAGCAGGTTGAAGCAGACATGGGCCGCCGCGACGCGGCGCGCGTTGGGGGTAGCCCCGATCACCGCCAGGGCGGCCGTGGAGGTGGTGCCCACGTTGGCACCGATGACCATCGCCGCCGCGGCATTGAGAGCGAGCACGCCACCGCCGGCCGCGGTCAGCGTCAGCGCGAGGGCAGCACTCGACGACTGTGTGAGCACGGTCATGGCGAAGCCGAGAAGGACGTAGAGCACCAGCCCCAGCCCCCCCTGCGGAGCGAAGCCGGCCACGTCCACCGAGAGCGCGAAGGCCGCAAAGGCCTCCTGCAGCACGTCGATGCCGATGAAGAACAGGCCGAAGCCCGCGATCGCCTCGCCGAAGGCGGCAAAGCGTGACGTCGGGCGCAGCAGCCGCAACAGCATGCCGGCGCCGACCAGCGGCAGCGCGAACGCCTCGACCTTGAAGCTGAAGCCTACGGCGGCGACGATCCAACCGGTCATGGTGGTACCGATATTGGCGCCGTAGACGATCCCGAAGGACTGCCCCAGGGACAGCAGGCCGGCGTTGACGAAACCGATGGTGGCCACGGTTACAGCGCTGGACGACTGCACAAGGGCCGTGACCAGGGCGCCGGAGAGAACGCCGCGCAGCCGCGTGCGCGTGGAGGACGCCAGGATACCCCGCAGTGCTTCGCCGGCGGACAGCTTGAGGCCGTCCGTGATCATGGCCACCGCGAGCAGGAAGAGGCCCAGCCCGCCGAGGAACATGCCCGCCAGCTCGAACAAACCGGGACCCTCCCCTCGCAACGGCAGTCAGTGACGTCGCTGCCGGGGCTGTGTCGCACACGCGATGCGGCGGCGCCCTTTAGCGACGGTCGCTACCGCAAGTCTAGACCAGGATGCGCCCGGCGATCACCGGCGATAGTTGGGCAGGCGCAGGTCGAAGGCGATCGCGGCGGCGCGCAGCGCAAAGGCACCGGCCATCGCGAGGAGCAACACGAGCCCGTCATCAAGCCACGGCACGCCTGCCAGCAGCGCATAGCTGGCGGCGCCGAGAAGCGCGGCAGTCACGTAGATCTCCGGCTCGAGCAGGACCGGCGAGCGGTTGAGCAGCGTGTCGCGGATGAGCGACCCGAAGCTCGCCGACATGACACCCATGACCACGGCGACGATCACCGGTGCCTCTGCACCGAGGGCCTTGGCCGTGCCGAGGACGCTGAACAGGGCGAGGCCGAAGGCATCCGCCCAGACCAGCACGCTCACCCGGGAGCGCAGCAGCGGCGCCAGGTACCAGGTGGCCATGGAGACGCCGATACAGACCCACAGGTAGCGGGTGTCGGCGATCCAGAAAACCGGGCCCGCCTGGAGCAGGAGGTCGCGCAGCGTGCCACCGCCCACACCGGTGATGGTGCCGAAGAGGATGAAGGCGAGCACGTCGAGCTTCTGCTCAGCCGCAGCCAGCGCCCCGCTGATGGCGAATACGGCGACGGCGAGGAGATCCGTCCAGGTGAGCAGGGTCGCCAGCGTCACGGGCCGCTCAGCACTCGATGATGTTCACCGGGACCTCGAGGACGTTGACCGCGAGACCGCCGCGGGCGGTTTCCTTGTACTTGTCCTGCATGTCGCGGCCGGTATCGCGCATGGTGCGGATCACCTGGTCCAGGGACACATAGTGCTCGCCGGAGCCGCGCAGCGCCATCCGCGCCGCGGAGATGGCCTTGATCGCGCCCATGGCATTGCGCTCGATGCACGGCACCTGAACCAGGCCGCCGACGGGATCACAGGTCAGGCCCAGGTTGTGCTCCATGGCGATCTCCGCCGCGTTCTCCACCTGCGCGGGCGTGCCGCCCAGCGCGTCGGCGAGGGCGCCGGCGGCCATGGAACAGGCCGAGCCCACCTCGCCCTGGCAGCCCACCTCCGCACCGGAGATGGACGCGTTGATCTTGTAGAGAATGCCGATGGCGCCGGCGGTGAGCAGGTAGCGGACGATGTCGTCCTCGCTGCTGCCGCTGCAGTGGTCCAGGTAGTACTTGAGCACTGCGGGGATGATCCCCGCCGCCCCGTTCGTGGGCGCGGTAACGATCCGCCCCCCGGCGGCGTTCTCCTCGTTGACCGCGAGGGCGTAGAGCGTGACCCAGTCCATGGTGTTGAGGGAGGCATCGCCGAAGGACTGCTCGTGGCTCTTCAGCTGCCGGTACAGCTGCGCCGCCCGCCGACGGACCTTGAGCCCCCCGGGCATGATGCCCTCGCTGCGGCAGCCGCGCTCGATGCAGGCGTCCATTACCTGCCACAGGTGCAGGAGACCCTCGCGGACCTCCGCCTCGCTGCGCCACGCCTTCTCGTTCTCGAGCATGAGCGCACTGATGGAGAGGCCACTGTCCCGGCAGTGGGCGAGGAGCTGCTCGGCCGTGTCGAAGGGGTACGGCAGCACCGTTTCGTCCGCCACGACGAAGCCGCTCTCCGCCGCGCTCTCATCCACTACGAAACCGCCGCCCACGGAATAGAACACCCGCTCAAGCAGCGATTCGCCGTCGCTGTCGAAGGCCTCGAAGCGCATGCCGTTCGAGTGGTAGGGCAGGCTCTCGCTGCGGTGCATCTGCAGGTCGTCACGGTAGCTGAAGGCGATGGCATGGCGACCGAGCAGTGTGAGCTCGCCCGCCTCCCGGGCGTGCTCGATGCGCGCCGGGATCGCATCCACGTCGACCGTCTCCGGTGTCTCACCTTCGAGGCCCAGGATGATGGCCTTGGGCGAGCCGTGGCCGGCACCGGTGGCGCCCAGGGAACCGTAGAGGTGGGCGACAACCCGCGCGCTATCGTCGAGGGCACCGGCTTCCGCGAGGGCCTCGGCAAAACGCCGGGCAGCATGCATCGGGCCCACGGTGTGCGAGCTGGAAGGTCCGATGCCGACCTTGAACAGGTCGAAGGTACTGATGGCCATAGCATTATCCTGACAGAAAACCGGGCCCGAAAAGAGCCCCAGGCGCCGGCCGGTCCCAGGCCGGGGATTCGAGAACGGTGATGCACGCGTGGCAAGGCAGCACCCCGACGCCGGCATCCATCAGCCGGCGAGCAGCGCGTCGCAGCCGGTGCCCGCCAGCAGCGTATCGACCTGTTCCCGGGCCACGGGCTCCAGCGCGGCGTATTCCTCGCGGATCCAGCCCAGGCACTTGGCCTGGTAGGGGAAGCTGCGCTGGCGCCAGGCGGCGCCGTCGATCTCCGTTTCCCACTCGCTGTCGCCGGCCGCCACGGCGGCGGCGTTGGCCAGCAGCGCCGGCGCGTAGACGCGGCCGACCTCTGCGAGCAGCGGGCGCAGGGTCGGAGGCAGCGCGGCGGGGTCGTTCCAGTCCGCCTCCGCGGGCTCGAGGCCGCCGAGGTCCTCGAGGCGGTCGACCCAGGCGACCACGCGCGGCGCCTTTTCATCGGCCAGCGCCCGCGGCGTCGGATCAAAGCCCACGAGCTGGGAAAGCTGGCCGAAGAGCGCGAAATCACCGGCGCCCGGGCGGCGCCCCAGCAGGCAGGGCTGCTCCTCCAGGTGGGCGGCGAAGGCGGTGAGAAAGCGCTCGTAACTGGCCTCGATGACCGGCGCGGTGGCCGTGTTGGAGCCGACCACCCAGAGCCGCTCGATCTGCCGGTCGCCGAAGGCCCGGGCCACCGCCTCGAGCTCCCGCGCCGGCAAGGAGACATCGACGCTCAGCGGCAGCACCGTGGCGGCCTTCTCCGCATCCGCGGGCCGGCACCAGCGGTAGTGGAACATCCACTTCGTGCCCCACTCGTCGGCGAAGTCCTCGAGCAGGTAGTCGATGAAGGCGAGGGCTGCGTTGGCGGGCACCACCTCGCGCCCGGCATGTTCCGCCTCGAGGCGCCGGATCAGCGGCGTCGAGTCGCAGCGCGCGCGCAGTTCGCCCTCCTCCTCGAACAGCAGCGTGGGCAACAGCACCGGCCGCGGCGGCGCAATGCCGAGGCGCTCGAGCTCCTGAGCCGGGTGGCCCCAGGTCACCGCGTAGGGGATGCGCCGGTAGCGCAGCAGCGCAACCATCTTGCGGGTGTAGGGGGAACCGGTGCCTCCGATGAGTCTGAGCGGTGCTTCTGCCATGGTCAGGCCTCCGTCGAGGGCAGCGCCCCGTAGTCTTTTTCCAGCCGCTTGCCGGCCTTCTTCGACACGCCGCCGAGCACCGCGATGGCGTGGCGGATGCGCATGCGGCTCATGTCCGGGCCCAGGAGGCCCATGGCGTCGACCACCGAAAAGGACGCGCTGGAACCGCTGATGGCGATGAACAGCGGCGCCAGGAAATCCTTCACCTTGATGCCGAGGTCATCGGCCAGGGCCTTGAGCGCCTGCCAGACCGCATCGCGGTCCCAGTGGCGCAGCGCCTCGAGGCGCCAGAGAGCGAACTGCAGCTGGCGCACGATGTCCTCGCGCTCGCCGCGCACGCCGTCGAAGTCGGCTTCCGTGAGCGGCAGTTCGCCGGAGACCAGGAAGCCCGCCAGCGGCGCGAAGTCACTGAGCACTTCCATGCGCTTCTGCGCGTGCGGCAGCACGCTCATCAGGTTGTCGCGATTGAAGGCCCAGTGCTGCAGCCGGTCGGCGAGCTGCGCCTCGCTGAGCTCCTCGCGCAGCCAGACACCGTTCAGCCAGCGCAGCTTCTCCACGTCGAAGATCGGCCCGCCCAGGGAGACCCGATCGATGTCGAAGTGAGCGAGCATCTCGTGCAGGGAGAACTTCTCCCGCTCGTCGGGCATGGACCAGCCCATGCGGCCGAGATAGTTGAGCAGGGCCTCCGGCAGGAAACCCATGCGCTCGTAGTAGAGGATACTGGTGGGGTTCTTGCGCTTGGAGAGCTTGGACTTGTCCGGGTTGCGCAGCAGCGGCAGGTGGCACAGCTCCGGCATATCCCAGCCGAAGTACTCGTAGAGTAGCTGGTGCTTGGGCGCGGAGTTGATCCACTCCTCGCCGCGAATGACGTGGGTAATGCCCATGAGGTGATCGTCCACCACGTTGGCCAGGTGGTAGGTGGGCATGCCGTCACTCTTCAGGAGCACCTGGGCGTCGATCATGCTCCAGTCCAGCTCGATGGTGCCGCGGAGCCGGTCGGCCACGGCACAGCTGCCGTCCTCCTCCGGGACGATCATGCGGATCACGTAGGGCATGTCCGCCGCCTCGCGGCGGGCGACCTCCTCCTCCGGCAGATACAGGTCGGACGGCTTCAGCGCGGTGGCCTGGCCCGCCTCGCGGCGCGCCGTGCGCAGTGCTTCCAGCTCTTCGGGCGTGCGGTAGCAGACGAAGGCCTTGCCGGACTCCACCAGCTGCCAGGCGTACTGGCCGTAGAGCTCCATGCGCTCGCTCTGCCGGTAGGGACCGTGGTCGCCGCCCGCGTCCGGCCCCTCGTCCCAGTCCAGGCCGAGCCAGCGCAGTGCGTCGAGGATCGCCTGTTCGGATTCAAGGGTACTGCGCGCGCGGTCGGTGTCCTCGATGCGCAGCACGAACTGGCCGCCGTGCGCGCGGGCGAAGCAGAGGTTGAACAGCGCGATGTAGGCGGTGCCGACGTGCGGGTCACCGGTGGGCGAAGGGGCGATGCGGGTGCGTACGGTCATGGCGGGGCCTGGACAGAAAAACGAGCCGCGATTATACGGGCGCGGGCCCTGGCCATGCACCCGCGCGCGGCCGTCAGGGCCGCTCACCACCCTCCCCGGGGAGGACGACCCACTCGGGCTCGTCGAACTCACCGATGAGGTCGATGGACACGAAGGGCGCCTCGGCGGCGATGATCGCCTTCACGGCGTCGGGCGGGTCGGCCTCCATGGCATCGCGATCGGCCTTCGAGTCCCACCGGGCGATCGCGAGCAGCACCCGCGGGTCGTCCAGCTTGCGGTGCAGCCGCGTGCCGCGGGCCCCGGGCGCCTGCTGGATCAGGCGGCTGGCGCGCACCCAGGCCTCCGCGTACTGCTCGGCGCTGTAGCCCTCGGCGACGGTCACGGTGAACAGGTAGAGCATGGTGTTCTCCTGCGCTGTCAGGTCACCCGGGCCCGCGCCTGGAAGCGCCCGGCCCGGTAGCGCTCCTCGGCCAGCACGGCCGCGAGACAGCGGGCGGCAGCGGCCGCGTCGGCAAAGCTGTTATAGAGGGGCGCAAAGCCGAACCGTACGATGTCCGGCGCGCGGAAGTCCACGATCACGCCGGCCTCGATCAGCGCCTGCGCCACCGCGTAGCCCTCGGGGTGGGCAAGCGATACCTGGCTGCCGCGCTCGCCGTGCGCCCGCGGCGTCAGGACCCGGACAGCGCGGAAGGCGGGCTCCGCGTCGATGGCGGCGAGGAAGAAATCGGTCAGCGCCAGGGACTTCGCGCGCAGGTCCTCGAGCGCCACGCCGTCGAAGACCGAAAGCGCGGCCTCCAGCGCGCGCAGGGCGAGGATCGACGGCGTACCCGCCTGGTAGCGCAGCACCCCCGGCGCCGGCTCATAGCGATCGGCGAAGGCGAAGGGCGAGCGATGCCCGAGCCAGCCGGTCAGCGGCTGCTGTACCGTGTCCTGGTGGCGCCGGGCCACGTAGAGGAAGGCCGGGGCGCCCGGGCCGCCGTTCAGGAACTTGTAGCCACAGCCGACGGCGAGGTCGGCGCCGCTGGCATCGAGCTGCACCGGCATCGCGCCGGCGCTGTGCGCGAGGTCCCAGAGCGCCAGGGCACCGGCCTCGTGCGCCGCGCGGGTGAGCGCCGCCATGTCGTGGCGGCGGCCGCTGCGGAAGTTGACCTCGGTGGCGAGCAGCACCGCGACGTCGTCGTCCAGCGCCGCCGCGAGCTCTTTACCGGCGGCCTCGCGCACCCGGCAGCGCTCCGCGCCGAGGAAGGACGCCAGGCCCTCGGCCAGGTAGCGGTCCGTCGGGAAATCACCGGCCTCGACCAGGATCGTGCGCCGGCCCGGCCGCAGCGCCAGCGCCGTGGCCAGCAGCTTGAACAGGTTCACGGAGATGCTGTCGCAGCAGAGCACCTGCCCCGGCGCGGCGCCGATGAGTGGCGCCACCTGCTCGCCCACCCGCTCCGGCAGGTCGATCCAGCCGTGGCGGTTCCAGCTGGCGATCAGGTCCTGTCCCCACTCGTCGGCGAGCATGGCCTGAACGTGCGCCGGCACTGCTTTCGGCAGCGCCCCCAGGGAATTGCCGTCCAGGTAGACGGTGTCTGCCGGCAGCGCGAAAGCGTCGCGCAGCGGTGCCAGCGTGTCCTCCCGGTCGCGGCGCACCGCCTCGTCGTGGCTCATGACGCCAACCCCTCGCGCAGTACAGCGAGCAGCCTGCGGAAGGCTTCACCGCCGGGGTGAATCAGATCGAAATGGCCCGCACCGGGGAGCGCGTGCACCGTCGCTCCCGGCAGAGCCGCCGCCTGCGCGGGCGGCACGATCGCGTCCGCGTCTCCGTGCAGAAGAACGACGGGCATCGTGTAGCGCAGGAACGCCGGCGACAGCGCGCGGTAGCGGGCCGCGGGAGCGCCGTCCATGAATGCTGCCACCGCCGCGCCGCAGCTGCCGCCGGTGGCTCCGTAGGCGGCGAGATCCGTGATCGCTGCAAGCCCGACGGCCAGGTCCGGTACCGGCACCACACCGCTGCCGCCGGCCGCCGCCCAGAGCGCGAGGTGGCCGCCCGCGGAGTGGCCCACGAAGGCGAGGCCGCGGGGCTCGACGGGCAGCGCCGGCAGTCGCGCGATGGCCGCGCGCAGGTCCTCGAGCGTGGCCGGATCACCGCCGCCGTCGCCCACGCGGCGATACTCCGGAGCCCAGACGGCGAAGCCGGCTTCGGCCAGTGCGCCCGCGAGCGGGCGCAGGTGATCCACCCCGTACTCCGCCAGCCAGCAGCCGCCGTGTATCAGTACGACGAGCGGCGCGGCCACGGCGCCGTCCGCCGGGGCCCAGTAGAGACCGTACTGGCTGTCCGCCTGGCCATAGGCAAGGCGGGCGGCCGGTGGCGTGGAGGGCAGTGCCTGCACGGCTTCGAAGCTGACCCCGCCGCGCGCCAGCGGCGACAGCAAGAGGGTCACCAGCAGGCAGGGCAAGAGGGCCCGCCCGCCCCCGCGCGACAGCATTACAGGTAATGTTTTCAAGGCGCCCTCCCCGCTGGTCGAGCGGCGAGTGTAGCGCATGGGCTGCATTGATGCGGGAGCGGGAGACGAATCCGCTTCGCTCCCGGAGGCGTAATGACCCGGAACCCGCCCTGCATCGAACGGTCCTAGCCTGTGTACCCTACCGGAGAGCCACGATGACCCGCCTGCTCCTGCTCATGCTGCTGGCCTGCTGCAGCCTCGTCGCCAGCCCGCTCCGCGCCGCTGAAGCGATGTTCGCGGGCGGCTGCTTCTGGTGCATGGAAGCCGACTTCGAGAAGCTCGAGGGGGTCGGCGACGTCGTCTCGGGCTTTACCGGCGGCACCCTGCCGAACCCCACCTACCGCGGCAACCATGAGGGCCACTACGAGGCGGTGAAGGTAAGCTACGACCCGGCTGTCATCAGCTACGAGCAGCTCCTCGAGCACTTCTGGCACAATATCGACCCGTTCGATGCACGCGGCCAGTTCTGCGACAAGGGACCGAGCTACCGCACCGCCATCTTCGCCACCGAAGCCCAGCGCCCGGCCGCCGAAGCGTCCCTGGCCGCCGTGCGCAAGCGCTTCGCGGACCGGGAGATCGCCACCGATCTGCTCCCCGCCGGCCGCTTCTGGCCGGTGGAGGCGTACCACCAGGACTACGCGGAGAAAAACCCGCTGCGCTACAAGTATTACCGCTGGAACTGCGGCCGAGACCGGCGCCTCGAGGCAGTCTGGGGAGAAGATGCGCAGTAAACGTGCGTGCAGCACCTGACATCCCGCTGCCTGCCCCGTGTGGAGCGCCCCCGCTGTGCGGCCGTAAGAACCCCGACAACTGATCCGACCCGCAGGGAGGCGGAGAATACATGGACAAGCTGTGCTGCCTGCTGTACGTCAGCCGTGCGAGCCTCGGCGTGGATGAAGGGGACTTTCTCGAGATCCTGGCCCAATCCCGGGCGAACAACCCCGCTGAACGCATCAGCGGCCTGCTCCGCGCAGGCGGCGGGCAGTTCGTCCAGGTGCTGGAGGGCCCCCAGAAGAACGTCTTGCAGCTGTATACACGGATATTGGAGGATCCGAGGCATTACGACAGTGTGCTCATCGGCGTGAACTACCTGCCCGGGCGCCTGTTCAGCGAATGGGCGATGGGCTACATCACTAACCCGCCGGAGGTCATGGAAGCGCGGCGCAAGACGCTCCTCGAGGAGTGGGAGAGCCACTCCAAGCGCACCGAGTTCGTGCAGTTGATGCGCGGCTTCGTGGCGCAGCTGAGAACGCAGCCGGCTGGCTGATCGAGCGCTCGTGCGCCGGGCGGGGGGCCGGGCGGGGGACGCGCGACGCGCCGGCTTGCGGTATGCTACGCACCGTGAGGAAATACACCGAAAGTCTCCGCCACCCCGCTTCGCCCTGGCGCTTCTGCACCGCCCCCATGATGGACTGGTCGGACCGCCACTGCCGCCAGTTCTGGCGTGGGCTCTCTCGTCATGCGCGACTGTACACGGAGATGGTTACCACCGGCGCGCTGATCCACGGCGACCGCGAGCGGCTGCTGGCCTTCGACCGGGCCGCGGAACATCCCGTGGCGCTGCAGCTCGGCGGTTCAGACCCGGCAGACCTCGCCCGCTGTGCCCGCTTCGCCGAGGACGCCGGCTACGACGAGGTCAACCTCAACTGCGGCTGCCCGTCCGACCGGGTGCAGAACGGCGCTTTCGGTGCCTGCCTCATGGCCCGCCCGACCCTGGTGGCGGATTGCGTGCGCGCCATGCGTGATGCCTGCACGATTCCCGTCACCGTCAAGCATCGCATCGGCATCGATGACATGGAGAGCTACGGCGAATTCCGCGACTTCGTCGGCACCGTCGCCGGGGGCGGCTGCGGGGTGTTCATCGTGCACGCGCGCAAGGCCTGGCTTAAAGGCCTGTCGCCGAAGGAAAACCGGGAAGTCCCGCCGCTCAACTACCCCTGGGTGTACCGGCTCAAGGACGAGTTCCCGGCGCTCACGATCGTTCTCAACGGCGGCCTCGGCAGCCTCGAGAGCGGCCGCGAGCACCTCGCGGCGCTCGACGGCATCATGCTCGGGCGCGCCGCCTACCAGGACCCGTGGCAGCTGGCGCGGGTCGACAGCACCCTGTTCGCCGCGCCCGACCCGGCCGCCACGCCGGAAGAAGCGCTGCTCGCCCTCTTCCCCTACCTCGAGCGCGAGCTCGCTGCAGGCACGCCTCTCAACCACATCACGCGGCACGTCCTGGGCCTGTTCAGCGGCCGGCCCGGCGCCCGTCGCTTCCGGCGCCATCTCAGCGAGAACGCGCACCGACCCGGGGCGGGAGCCGACACGCTCCGCGCCGCCCTCGACCAGCTGACCCCGCTCGCCGCCTGACGCGGCGACCGAACCAGGAGACCCCATGCCCAGCAAGCTCGAGCAACTCAAGGCCATGACCCAGGTGGTTGCCGACACCGGCGACATCCAGGCCATCCGCCAGTTCGCCCCCACGGACGCGACCACGAATCCCTCGCTCCTGCTCAAGGCCTCCGCGCTGCCGCACTACGCCGAGCTCCTCGATAGCGCCCGCAGTGCCGCCGCGGCGCGCGGTGGCTCGGACGAGGAACAGCTCGCGGACAGCTGCGACCGCTTCGCCGTCGCCGTGGGCCGCGAGATTCTCGAGCTCATTCCCGGTCGCGTCTCCACGGAGGTCGATGCGCGCCTGTCCTTCGATACCGCGGGCACGATAGAGCGGGCGAAGAAGCTGATCGGGCTTTACGAGGAGGCGGGAGTCGGTCGCGAGCGCGTGCTGATCAAGACCGCGTCGACCTGGGAAGGCATCCGCGCCGCCGAATCCCTGGAGCGGGACGGCATCAACTGCAACCTGACCCTGCTCTTCGGTTTCACGCAGGCCCGCGCCTGCGCCGATGCGGGCGTCCACCTGATCTCGCCCTTCGTCGGCCGGATCCTCGACTGGTACCGGGCCAACACGGACGTCGTCATCGAGCATCCCGAGGACGACCCCGGCGTACAGTCGGTGCGGCGCATCTACCGCTACTACAAGCACCATGGCTACGAAACGGTGGTCATGGGCGCAAGTTTCCGCAACCAGGGCGAGATCGAGGCCCTCGCCGGTTGCGACCGCCTGACGATCAGCCCGACGCTGCTTGAAGGCCTCGCCGACGACGAGGGGGAACTGCCGCAGGCGCTCTCGGCCACGGGCGCAGCTTCCCAGGATGCCCTCGCGCCACCGGCGGAAGCCGCCTTCCGCCTCGAACTCAACGGGGACGCCATGGCCACGGAGAAACTCGCCGAGGGCATCCGCAATTTCGTCGCCGACCAGCGCCGCCTCGAGCGGGTGGTGAGCCAGCGATGATCGGCGCGCTGAAAGCCCTCTTCGAGCCGGCCCGTGCCGACGAACCGGCCGTCACGGAGCACCGGCTGCGGCTGGCGGCGGCAGCGCTGCTGATCGAGACGGCGCGGGCGGACTCGCGCCAGGACGGGGTCGAGGAAGCGGCCCTGGCCGACACCCTGAGGCGAAGCCTGGGCCTCAGCGAGGCCGAGCTCGATGCCCTGGTGCGCGAGGCCAACGCCCAGGCGGACGCGGCGACCTCGCTCTACCAGTTCACCCGGCTGATCAACGACCACTTCAGCCTGGCGCGCAAGCGCCAGCTGATCACCGACATGTGGAAGGTGGCCTATGCGGACGGCGATATCGACAAGTACGAGGAGCACCTGATCCGTCGCATCGCCGAACTCATCTACGTGCCGCACGAAGAATACATCCGGGCGAAGCTGTCCGTCGTCGGTCGCTAGGGCAGCCCTAGGCGGAAGACTCCAGCGCGTCCATAAGGTCGCGGAAGCGGTCCGCGTTCTCGTCGGACAGACCCATGAGGACCCGGTGCGCCTCGATCACCCGTTCGCGGACCGCATCCTCGCTGCCCGGCACGAGGGGAATCGCTTCGGCGGTGCCGCTGTTGCAGCAGGTTTTCTCGTGCAGTTCGAAGAGGCGCTCGAAACCCATGCTGGTCAGCAGCCGGTTGATACCCGCATCGCAGCAGTAGATGGCCGGCCGGAAGCCGTAGCGCTCCCGCACCTGCAGGGCCAGCTTGGCCAGCTGGCCGAGCGTGGTGCTGTCCAGCCCCTCCACGTCACAGAGGTCAATCCACACGCTGGCGAAGGCGGGGTCCGAGAGCATCTGCGCAAGGTAGTCGTCCAGGGACGTGCACAGGGTCATGCGCACGTCGCCGGTCAGGCGCAGCACGTAGGCGCCGTCCTGGCAGGCGGCCAGCACCCGGCCCTCACTCACGGTTGGCCCGCTTGCTGACGAACAGCGCCGCGATGTCGTCCGGCGCCGTGGCCACGGAATCGAGGCCGAGGCGGGTGACCAGTGCTGCCGGGCTCTCGCTGCCCTGGCGGAAAACGTCGAGGAAGAAGGACTCCTTCTCGATCAGGTTGTCCGGCGGCAGGATCTCCAGGATGCCGTCGGAGAACAGCGCCAGTGTAAAGCTCTCCGGCAGGGGCACTTCCTGCGCCTCGAAGGCCGCATCCGGCATCATGCCGACCGCCGTGCCCTCCCCGGGGAGGTAGTCGGCCCCGGCATCGGAGACCAGCACCGGCAGCGGCAGGTGCCCGGCCACCGCGTAGCGCAGGCGGTTGGATGCCATGTCCAGGGCGCCGACGATCATGGTGGCGAACTTGCCGACACCGAGGTCGAGGAGCTCCTTGTTGGCGAGCCCGAGCATGCGCACCGGGTCGAGGACCGTGCCATCGGTTTTTCGCAGGTAGTCCGAGCGCTTGCGCGCGAAGAGGTTCTTCAGCAGTACGGTAGCGAAGGCAGAGGAGCTGCCATGGCCCGATACGTCGGCCATGAAGAACACCACATGGTCCTGGCCCACGGTGAAGTAGTCGGTGAAGTCCCCGCTCAGGTAAAGGGAGGGGATCACGGTGTGGCTGAAGACATAGTCCCCGATCACCATCGGTGAAACCGGCAGCATGCGCAGCTGCACCTGGCGCCCCGCCTGCTGGTCCTGCTCGAGCACGCGCACGGTGCGGTTCAGCTCGCGGTTGGCGGATTCCAGCCGCTTGCGGGACTGGCGCAGTTCCCGGCTCATCTGCCGCTGGCGCACGCAGCGGTCCATGGAGTCGAAAAGGGCCTGCGCGTCTTCCACCGGGCGGGCGAAGAAATCATTCGCGCCGAGGCGCAGCGCCGTCATCATGTCGGCCGAAGAGGCCTCGTCGGAAAACATGATCACCGGGACCTGCACGTTCATCTCGCGCAGCGTGCGCTTCGCTTCTCCCCAGGAGACGCCCTCGAGATCGAGTTCACAGAGGATGACATCCAGGTCGCTGGCATCGCTCAGCGACTGGGTGGAATTGGTCACGTCGGTAGTGATATCGGCGGTGAAGCCGGCACCGGTCACGAGCCGGGCGAGCGCCTCGGCGCGTTCCGGGTCATTGTCGATGACCAGCACCTTGCCGCTGTGTGTCATCTGCATGGATCAAGGGCTCCAGACTTGGGAGGACACTACGCCCCCCGGCGCAACCGGGCAAGGCGGAACGCGCAGGCTGGGGCACAATTCACAGTTTCGGGGCCGTCTGCCGGGCAGGGCTCAGAAATCCTCCGACCAGTCGTCCTCGAAATCGGAGAACTCGTCCTCCACCACGCCTTCGTTCAGCCGTGCCGCGCGCTGCTGCAGGTAGGCATCGCGGATGAAGATGTAGCGGTCGCCGGACATGAGCTGGTCCGACTCCAGCAGCCGCGCGCGGCCGTGGACGATGCCGAGGCTGAAGAGGCTCCAGGTAACGGTCGAATCGTCGATGTAGAAAGGCACCGAAGCGAAGGTATCGACCAGCGTCCCGGTGCCGCTGCGCACGGTGCGCGGGCCAAAGAGCGGCACCACGATATAGGGGCCCTGCGGCACGCCCCAGGCGGCGAGGGTCTCACCGAAATCGGCGCGCTGACGCTCGATGCCGAGCTCCGTTGCCACATCAAAAAAGCCGAACATGCCCAGGGTGCTGTTCACAAGAACCCTGCCAGCGGAATCCCGGGCGCCGCTCCACTTGCCCTGGAGCAGCGCGTTCACGGCCCGGTTCACGTCGAGCATGTTGCCGAAGAAGTTGCCGATGCTGAGTTGCACGCCCTGCGGAACCACGTAATCGTAGCCCTTCGCCGCCGGGCGCAGCACGAAGGTATCGAGCATGTCGTTGAAAGCGAAGATCGGGCGATTGATCGGCTCCAGCGGATCCACGCTGCTGGCCCGCGCGAGCTGGGTGCCGGACAGTGCCAGGGCTACCACCAGGATCAGTCGAGCAATCATTGTTCTTCCCCGAAAACGTAACCGGCAATCTTAAGCCGGCGACTCCGGCGGCACAACATCACGCGAAAGCACATCGCGCGAAAGCCCCAGCACCCCGTGGGCGGCGCCTCGGACTGGTGGCGCGGACCGATGAGATGGACGGGCCAGCGGTAGCGAAGCACCCAGGCGAGCGGGGACAGCGTGGGAACGGCATCGAGAGGGGTCCAGGCCGGCCTCGGGGGGCGGTGCCGCCGATGTCCGGGGAGAGACCGTGCAGGGCCAGGGAGTAGCGCTCGGCCAGGCCCCCGAAAGTGCGGCCGAGGCGCCCGCCGACGCCGAGCCAGTTCTCCGGCGCCAGCTCAAGGAAATCGACCCGGCCCGCGGGCAGGTCTGCAAGTTCCTGCAAGTACCCGCGCCGCAGACCGAGGCCCGCGACCGATCGAGGCGTCGACGAGAGCGCCGACAGAAAGGTCCGACCCGTGAGGAAGAGGACGGTTCCGCGAAACACGAACTAGAACCCGAATCATTCATGTTTATCCGCCGCCGGCACGCCTCAACGCGGGTGCGCGGCCAGCCAGGCCTCGCAGACCTGCCACTGCCGGGCCAGGCGCTTGGCCGAAACGGGCCGCGATGTCCCGAGCTGCTGGGCGAAGAGTGAAACTCGAAACTCTTCCAACATTTCGCTATAGGTTCTTATATCTTCGCACATAAGCCGCACATGGGGGCGCTCGGAGAGGAGCGCGGCGAGCGGCGCCTGGAGGGCCTCGAGCTGCGCACGGGCCTGTTCGTCCTTGCCCGGCTGGGCCGGCAGCCGTTCCAGCCTGTAATCCAGCGCCTTGGCGTAGCGGGGATATTGCGCTAGCCGGTCGAAAGGCGTCGCAAGAATGAAGCCGGGTCGGAACAGGTCCGCGAGCTGTCCCTCCACGTCGGCGACGGCCTCCGGCCACTGGCCCGCCAGCTTCGCCAGCCGGGGCCGGGCCGCGGCCAGCGGCCGCAGCGTATTGCGCAGCCGTTGTTCCAGCTCGTTGGCGACCGCCACAAGGCGTGCATTACCCTGCCGCACGGCCGCCTCGAAGGTCCCCGGGTCCCGGCAGTCACCGGTCCCCAGAGCGCAGGCCTCAAGCACCGCGGCCGCGAGGAGGTCGTCGACCAGCGGTTCCCGGTCCAGGCCGGCGGCTGCGAACAGCAGCTGGTCCTCGTTTGCACGCAGGAGCTGCTTGCGCAGGCTGCGCAGGGGCCGCGGCAGCTGCAGGGCCGCCAGGCGCGCCAGGCCCCGGCGATGGCTCGCCAGCGCATCCTCGGTATAGTCGAAGAGCCGGATGGCGACACTGTCGCCGCGGTCCTCGAGGGCGGGAAAGGCCAGGATGGTGACCCCCGCCTGCTCCTCGCTCCAGCGCTCGGGCAGCGCGCCGAAATCCCAGGCCGTGATGCCTTCCCGCGCGGGCCCCGGGGCTCCCGGGCCGGTCACCGCGACGGCGGTCTCGTCGCGGAACGCCGCAACCAGCGCCTCGAGATCCCGCCCCTGGGCCAGCAGCCTGCCCTCGGCATCCACTACGCGCACGTTCATGCGGTAGAAATCGTCGAGACCCGCCGGGGCGAAATCGGCCGCCTCGACACGGCAGGCGCCGAGGCGGGAGAGTACGGGAGCGAGCGCAGCGGGCAGCGGCCGGTCTGCCGGTGCCAGCTCCTGGAGCGCGGCCAGGACGGTATCGGGAACGGGGACGAGCTTGCGCCGGAGGTGCTTCGGCAGGCTGCGGACCAGGGCTTCGCATTTCTCCCGGAGCAGGCCCGGTACCAGCCAGTCGAAGCGGTACCGGGGCACGCGGTTGAGCAGCGCGACCGGCACCGTCACCGAGACACCGTCGGCCTCGCCGCCGGGCTCGAAGCGGTACGCAAGCGGGTAGCGCTGCCCCTCCCAGGACAGCTCGTCCGGGAACTGCGCTTCCAGCTCCTCCCCGGGCAGGCGGGCGGCCAGGTCCGCCCGGGACAGGCGCAGGCTGGCATCGGCCCCCGGCGTGCGCTTCAGCCAGCGGGCGAGCTTCGCCGCCGTGGTGATGTCCGCCGGCAGGCGCTCGTCGTAGAACGCGTACAGCGCCTCCTCGTCGATCAGCAGGTCGCGCCGCCGGATACGGTTTTCCAGGTCCTCGAGCGCAGCGGCCTCGGCGAGGTTGTGGCGCAGGAAGGCGGGCTTCTGTCGCCAGCGCCCCGGCACCAGGCCCTCGCGGATCAGGAGTTCCCGCGCCACGGGCGGGTCGATGGGGCCATAGTGCACGGTCGTGCCATCGCTCACCGTGAGCCCGAACAGCGTGATCCGCTCGGTGGCCACCACCCGGCCGCTGCCGCGCTGCCAGCGCGGCTCGTAGTGATGCCGCCTGAGTAGCGCCGGGTTCGCCGAGAGCAGCCAGCCCGGCTCGATGGCGGCAGCCGTGCGCGCGAAGACCCGGCTGGTCTCCACGACCTCCGCCGCCACCAGCCAGGGCGGCGGCTTGCGATGCAGCGTTGAGCCGGGAAAGACCCGGAGCTTGCGGTTGCGCGCGCCCAGGTATTCGCGCCCCTCGTGGCGCTGCGCGACGTTGGCCAGCAGGCCCGGCAAGAGCGCCCGGTGGATGCCCGTATAGTCCGGCTCCTCCGCGAGCCTGGAGGGCACGGCGATACCCTGCTGGCGGCAGGCGATGCTCAGCTGCCGGTGGACATCCCGCCATTCGCGCATGCGCAGGAAGGACAGGTATTCCTGCTTGCAGAGCTTGCGCAGCTGGTTCTGGCTCAGCGCCTGGCGCTGCTCCTCGAAGTAGCGCCAGAGCTGCACGAAGGCGAGAAAATCCGAACGCGGGTCCCGGAAGCGGGCGTGGGCCTGGTCCGCCTGCGCCTGGCGGTCCGCCGGCCGCTCCCGGGGGTCCTGCACGGCGAGGGCACTGGCGATGACCAGCACTTCCGCTACGCAGCCGTGTTCGCCGGCGGCGAGAATCATGCGCCCGGCGATGGGGTCGACGGGCAGCCGGGCCAGCTTGCGCCCGAGGGGCGTGAGCCGGTGCCCGGCATCCACGGCGCCGAGTTCCTCCAGGAGGCGGTAGCCCTCGCGCACGCCCTTGCGCTCCGGCGGCTCGAGGAACGGGAACCGCTCCACCGCCCCGAGCCGCAGGTCGAGCATCTGCAGGATCACCGCCGCCAGGTTGCTGCGGCGGATTTCCGGGTCCGTGAACGCGGGCCGCGCCAGGTAGTCTTCCTCGCTGTAGAGCCGCAGGCACACCCCGGGGCCGACGCGGCCGCAGCGGCCCTTGCGCTGGTCGGCGCTGGCCCGGGAAACGGGCTCAATGGGCAGGCGCTGGATCCGCGAACGCGGGCTGTAGCGATTAATCCGCGCCTCGCCCGGGTCGATCACGTAGCGGATGCCGGGAACGGTGACCGAGGTCTCCGCGACGTTGGTGGCGAGCACGACCCGCAGGCCGCGGCGGCTGCGCGGGTCGAAGACCCGGGCCTGGTCCGCCTGGCCGAGGCGGGCGTAGAGCGGCAGCACGTCGAGGCCCGCTTCGCCGCGCAGGGCGTGGGCCAGTTCGCGGATATCCCGCTCCCCGGGGAGGAACACGAGCATGTCGCCACGCGGCCCCCAGGCGCCGTCACGCACCTCGCGCACCCGCCCGGCCAGGTCCTGCACCGGGTCGCGGTCCGCGCCGGGCTCCGGCGGCAGGTAATGCGTCTCGACGGGATAGGAGCGCCCGGGCACCTCTACCACGGGCGCGCCGTGGAAATGCCGGGAAAAGCGCTCCACGTCGATGGTCGCGGAAGTGATCACGACCTTGAGGTCCGGCCGCCGGGGCAGCAGACGGTGCAGGTAGCCGAGGAGAAAGTCGATGTTGAGGCTGCGCTCGTGAGCCTCGTCGATGATCAGCGTATCGTAGGCGGCGAGGTCACGATCCCGGCGCAGCTCCGCCAGGAGGATGCCGTCGGTCATGAGTTTCACCGCCGTCCCGGGGCCGACGCTGTCCTGGAACCGGACCTGGTAACCGACGAGGCCACCGAGGGGCGTCGCCAGCTCGTCGGCAATGCGCCGGGCCACGTTGCGCGCGGCGAGGCGCCTCGGCTGCGTATGGCCGATGCGCCGCTCGCGGCCGCGGCCGAGCTCCAGGCAGATCTTCGGCAGCTGGGTGGTCTTCCCGGACCCGGTCTCGCCGGCGACGATGACGACCTGGTGACCGGCAAGGGCCTCGCTGATCTCCCCGCGGAGGGCGGCGACCGGCAGGTCCTCGGGATAGTGGATCGGCGGGATCGCGCGCGGCGTGGCGGTAGCTTCCGGCTCGGTCATCGCGGGGCGGGGCGCGCCGGAGCGCGCCACGGCGTCAGCCGTTGTCGCTGACCGGTCCGCCAGCCGGGTCGTTGGCGGTCTGGGTGGCTGCCGGTTCCGCGGGCCCACCGGTGCCCGACGGCTCGGCGAACTGGCCTTGTTCGAGGTACATGAGCTGCAGCACTACGGAAGGCTGGCCGCTGCCCGCATCGGCACCGAGCACGAGCACGCTGGGCTCGCCCTCCTCTACCGTGACCGCGCTAACACCGAAGATAACCACGTTGGGATCGTGCTCGGCGTGAAAGGTTTTCACCGGCTTTTCCTCGCGCAGGGCATCGGCGATGTTGGCCACAAGCAGGGTCACGCCCGCGCGAAAGGCGCCGAAATTGAGCCGGCCGCGGTACTCGCTGTGGTCCAGGGCCACCTCGAAGCGAACCTCGGAACCATCCTCCATGCGCACCCGGGTCAGCGGCACCTGGCTCCCCCCGCTGATCTCGCGGTACAGGTTCTTGGCCTCGGTACGGGTCGCCTCGAGGAATACCTTGTGCAGCAGGTTCACGGACAGGGTCAGGAACTTGTCCGTGGGAAGCGTATGCGTCTGGGTCCCGGCCATGCTGGTCTCGCGCCTGTCGCGTGCAGGAAAGAGGCGCGAGTCTAAACGCTGCAGCCGGCCATGGCCAGCGCCCGCCTCTGCTATCCTGCGCGCCTCACCCCGCCGGCCCTGCGACAGCGATGGACCCACAGCAAGCCCCCTGGCGCCCCCTGGCCACCGCCGAGCTCGACTGGGAGCCCGGAGGCGCACCGCGTTCCCGCCGCTACGGCGATATCTACTTCTCCCCCGCGAACGGGCCGGCGGAGAGCCGGCACGTGTTCCTCGCAGGCAGCGGGCTCCCGGGGCGCTGGCAGCGGCACGATGCGCCCGTCTTTCGCATCGGGGAGCTCGGTTTCGGCACGGGCCTCAATTTCCTGGTGACCGTCGCCGCGCTGCGCCGGGAGGCGCCCGCCGGGCTGCGACTGCACTACTGGGCCGTGGAGGCCGAGCCCCTGCGCGCGGCGGACCTGGCGCGCTGCGCCGCTGCCCTGCCGCCGACCCTCGCCGCGCCGGCCGCGGCGCTGGCGGAGCAGTACCCGCCACCGGTCCCCGGCATCCACCGCCTGCTCTTCGACGACGGCCGCATCGTGCTGGACCTCTGCTGGGGCGATGCCGGCGCGGCCCTCGCGGAGCTCGCCGGCCACGGCCGCCGCTGGTTCGACGCCTGGTATCTCGACGGCTTCGCGCCGGCGAAGAACGCGGCGCTGTGGGAGGAGGCGCTGTGGCGTGATCTCGCGTGCGTCAGCAGGCCCGGCGCGACGGTCGCCACCTTTACCGCCGCCGGCCACGTCCGCCGCGGTCTCGCCGCGTCCGGTTTCGCAATGGCAAAGCGCGAGGGCTTCGGTAGCAAGCGCGAGTCGCTGCACGGGCAGCTTGCCGGCGCCCCGCCCGTCGCGGAGGAGAACGGCACGCCCTGGGACCTGCCCGAGACGGCGCCAACCGCGCCATCGAGCGCCCTGGTCATCGGCGCGGGCATCGCCGGTGCCTGTGCCGCCGCCGCCCTCGCACGGCGTGGCGTAGCCGTCACCGTACTCGAGGCCGGGCCCGTGGCCGGGCGCGGGTCGGGCAATGCCCAGGGCGTACTGTTCACCCGACTGTCGCACCGCCACGCGCCGCTCACGGATATCGCCCTGCTCGGCTACCTCGACGCCGCCCGCCACTACCGGACGCTGTTCGACGCGGGCAGGCTGCGCGCTGGCGAAGACGGCGAGCTGGGCGGATGCTTCCAGATGGCCGGGCCCAAGGTCCGCCTCGAGCAGTTGGCACCGGCCCTCGCGCCCGTCCCCGAGCTCGCCGAGGTGCTGGACCCGGCGGCCGCCGCGGAGCGGCTGGGCGTGACCCCCGCCGAGGGCGGCCTCTGGTTGCCGCACTCCGGCTGGCTGCAGCCCGCCGCGGCCTGTCAGGCCCTGCTGGCAGGCAGGGGAATCGCAGTGGAGACGCACTGCGGCGAAGTCGCCCTCGCCCGGGAGGACGGCCGCTGGCAGGCGCTGGCCGCCGATGGCCGCCGCTGGGCCGCCGAGATCGCGGTCATTGCCGCCGGCACCGCCAGTGCGAACCTCGCGGACCTTGACTGGCTGCCGCTCAGGCCGATCCGCGGCCAGGTAAGCTCGCTGCCGGCGAAGACGGTGCCGGGCACGCTCCGTGCGCCCTTCTGCCACGGCGGCTACGTCACGCCAGCGAAGGCCGGCACCCTGAACTTCGGCGCCAGCTTTGCCCCCGGGGACCCGGACCGGTCGCTGCGCGAGGCGGAGCACCGGCACAACCTGGAGGCCCTGGCCGAGGCCGTGCCGGCCTGGGCCCCCGCGCTCCGGTCCGTGGACCCGGCTGCGGTCGACGGTCGCGCGGAGCTGCGCTGCGGCGCGCCCGACTACCTGCCCCTGGCCGGCCCGGCGCCCGAGCCCAACGCCTTCCGCGAGCGCTACGCCATCCTCGCCCGCAATGCCCGGGCAGTGGTACCGGAGCGCGCACCCTTCAGGCCCGGCCTCTACCTGAGCACGGGGCACGGTTCCCGGGGCCTCTGCAGCGCGCCGCTGGCGGCGGAGCTCATCGCCAGCCAGGCCTGCGGCGAGCCACCGCCGCTGCCGCGGTCCCTGGCGCGCGCTCTCGCCCCGGCGCGCTTTATACTGCGCGCACTGGTCCGTACCGGGGGCACCCCATGATCCGCCTTGCCGCCATCGCTCTCCTCGGCTTCCTCGCCAGCGCCGCGCTGGCCCAGGCGCCGACGCAGTACGGCTACCGGGTTCTCGAGCAGCGCCCCCTGCCCCGGGACAACTTCGTCCAGGGCCTCGAGTTCGACGGCGACACGCTCCTCGTAGGGACCGGTCAGTACGGCCGGTCCCGCATCCGCCGCTATGCCTTCCCGGCCATGACCCTGCTCGAGGAGCGGCGCCTGCCGCCGCGGCTCTTCGGCGAGGGCATCACCCGCTACGGCGACCGCATCTTCCAGCTTACCTGGCGCAGCGGTTTCGGTATCGCCTGGGACGCAACGGACCTCGAGCCGCTCGCCCGCTTCACGCTTCCCGGAGAGGGGTGGGGCCTCACCCACAACGGGAGCTCGCTCATCTACAGCGACGGCAGCGCAACGGTACACTTCCTAGACCCGGCCACGCTGCAACAAACCCGCCAGCTGATCGTGCGGCGCGACGGAAAGCCCCTGCGGCGGCTCAACGAACTGGAATGGATCGACGGCCGGCTCTGGGCCAATGTCTGGACCACGGACCGCATCGCGATCATCGACCCCGCCAGCGGCCGGGTCGAGGCCGAGGTCGACCTGACGGGCCTGCTGCCCCTCCCGGAGCGGCACCGCGGCACGGACGTGCTCAACGGCATCGCCCGCGACAGCGCCGGACAGATCTGGGTAACGGGGAAGTACTGGCCGTGGCTCTACCGCATCGAGCTGGCGCCTGCGGGGACGCGCGCAAGGGACCTGCAATGACGCTACAATGGCGTCCTTTCATCCGCTGATTACCGGAGCGCCATGAACATTGCAGAGACCCGCCGCCCGGTCGCACACCCGGCCTTCGAGGGTGTCCGGGAAGCCCGCATCCCCGCCCTCAACCTGACCGTGCAGCACTTCGTGCACCGGGAGACCGGCGCGCTGCACTACCACCTCGCCACGGACAACCCGGAAAATGTTTTCCTGGTCGCCTTCCGCACCGTGCCCGAGGATTCCACCGGCGTCGCCCACATCCTCGAGCACACCGCGCTTTGCGGCAGCGAGCGCTACCCGGTGCGCGACCCGTTCTTCATGATGCTCCGGCGTTCGCTGAATACCTTCATGAACGCCTTTACCAGTTCGGACTGGACCGCCTACCCCTTCGCCAGCCAGAACCGGAAGGACTTCGCGAATCTCCTCGACGTCTACCTGGACGCGGCCTTCTTCTCCCGCCTGGACCCGCTGGACTTCGCCCAGGAAGGGCACCGGGTGGAGTTCGCCGAGCCCGACGACCCGTCGACGGACCTCGTCTACCGCGGCGTGGTGTACAACGAGATGAAGGGCGCCATGAGTTCGCCGGTCGCCACGCTTTGGCAGACGCTCTGCGAGCACCTGTTCCCGACCAGTACCTACCACTACAACTCCGGCGGTGACCCGGCCGACATCCCCTCGCTGAGCTACGAGCAGCTGACAGCCTTCTATCGCAGCCATTACCACCCGTCGAACGCGATCTTCATGACCTTTGGTGACATCCCGGCCGAGGAGCACCAGGCCGTGTTCGAGGAGCGCGCCCTCAGCCGCTTCGAGAAGCTCGACGAGACTGTCGCCGTCACCGCGGAGCAGCGCTTCACGGCGCCAAAGCGGGTGAACGCACCCTATGCCTACGACGAGGGTGACGACCTCGCCGGCAAGACCCACGTGGTCCTCGGCTGGATGCTCGGCGAAAGCGCGGATCTCGAAGCCATGCTGGAGGCACAGCTGCTCACGAGCGTGCTGCTGGAGAACAGCGCTTCGCCGCTGCAGCACGCGCTCGAAACCACCGACCTCGGCAGCGCCCCCTCGCCGCTCTGCGGGCTCGAGGATGGCATGCGCGAAATGGTCTTCTGCTGCGGCATCGAGGGCAGCGAAGCGGAACACGCCGACGCCATCGAGGCCCTGGTGCTGGATACCCTCGAGCGGGTTGCGCGGGAGGGCGTTCCCCAGGACCAGGTGGAAGCGGTGCTGCACCAGCTCGAGCTGCACCAGCGGGAGGTTGGCGGCGACGGCTTCCCCTACGGTCTCAGCCTCATGATGCAGGCCATCGGCAGCGCTACCCACTACAGCGACCCCATCGCCGTGCTGGATCTCGAGCCGGCGCTGGAAACGCTGCGGGACAGGATCGGCGATCCCGGCTACCTGCCGGCCCTTGCCCGGCGCCTGCTCCTCGACAACCCGCACCGCGTCACCCTGGTAATGACGCCGGACCCGGAGCTGTCCGCCCGCCGGGACGAGGAAGAAAAGGCGCGCCTGGCAACCCGGCGCGCAGCGCTCGATGCCGCCGGCGAAGAGGCCGTGATCGAGCGCGCCGCCGCCCTGAAGGCACGGCAGGCGGCCGACGACGATGCCAGCCTGCTGCCGAAGGTCACCCTCGAGGACGTGCCGGCAGAGCTGCCGCGCCTGGCCTATCGCGAGGACGAGGCGGCCGGGCTGCCGGTCACCACCTATGAAACGGCCACCAACGGGCTGGTGTACCAGCAACTGGTGGCGCCACTGCCGGACCTGGACGACGAGGAGCTGGCCCTGCTGCCGCACTATACGGGCACGGCGACGGAGCTGGGCCTCGGCGGAGCGGACTACCTCGAGACCCAGCACCGCCAGTCGGCGGCCGTCGGCGGCATCAACGTGTACACGAGCATGCGCGGCGATGTCGACGACGCGCAGCAGGTCCGGGCCAGGCTCGTGCTGTCGAGCAAGGCGCTGCAGCGCAAGGCCGATGACCAGCTCGCCCTCATGCGCGACACGCGGGAGGCGCTGCGCTTCGACGAGCTGCCGCGGCTGCGCGAGCTCGTCGCCCAGCAGCGCGCCCGGCGCGAGCAGGCCGTGACCGGGCAGGGGCACAGCCTCGCCATGGCGGCCGCCTGCGCGGGCATGAGCCCCATGGCGCGGCTGCAGCACCGCTCCTCGGGCCTCGCCGGCCTGCGCAGCCTGCGTGCCCTCGACCGGAGCCTCGGCAGCGACAGTGAGCTCCAGGCCTTCGCGGGTCGGCTCGGTCGGCTGCACGAGCGCCTCACGGCAGTGCGCCCGGAGTTGCTGACGGTAACGGAGCCGGGCAGCCGGGAGGAACTGCTCGACGCGGCCCGGCTGCTCGACGCCGCCCTGCCGGCGACGACGAGCCACGGCCTTGCCCTGGCCCCGGTGCAGGAACGCCGCGGCGAGTGCTGGTTGACCAATACGCAGGTGAATTTCTGCGCGCGGGCCTATCCGACGGTGCCCGTGGGGCACCCGGATGCGGCCGCTCTCACGGTGCTCGCGGCCTACCTGCGCAACGGCTTCCTGCACCGGGCGATCCGCGAGCAGGGCGGCGCCTACGGCGGCGGCGCCTCCCAGGATTCCAGCATCGCGGCCTTCCGCTTTTTCTCCTATCGCGACCCGCGCCTCTCGGAGACGCTCGACGATTTCGACGCGTCCGTGCGCTGGCTGCAGGAGCGGGCACCGGACCCGGGCGCCCTCGAGGAGGCGATCCTCGGCGTGATCGCCAGCTTCGACAAGCCCGGCTCACCGGCCGGTGAGGCGCGGCAGGACTTCCACAACCGCCGCTTCGGCCGCAGCCACGAGCGCCGCATGGCCTTCCGCCAGCAGGTGCTGGCGGTCACCCACGACGACCTCCTCCGCGTCACCTCCGAATACCTGGTGCCGGAGCGCGCCAGCACCGCGATCATCACGGGTGCCGCGCAGCGTGACACGACCGCGGAACTGCGGGAGCGCCTGGACCTTGCGCTCTGCGAGCTCCGCGACTAGGGCGGGCGCAGGCGCGGCAGCGGACGGCGCAGGCCGAAATAATCCGCCGCGACCGGCGCCCCGGCCGGCGCCGCCAGAAGCAGCAGGCGTCCCCGTCCATCCTCAGCGAGGAAGTCGCGCTCGAAGACCGCGCGCGGCACCCGGACATTGCCCCGCGCGGGGTCGGCCAGCTCCACGGCATCAGGCGAGATGCCGCGCAGCACCGCGAAATGCGGCTGCCCCCGCGGCGCCAGCCACGCGATAGCCGGCGCCCGCAGCGCATTCAGCGCACCGGGGCTGACCGCAACGCCGCGCGCGGCGAACCCGCGCGCTTCCGCCAGGCCCGCAAGCGCGCCGAGGGACACGCCCTGGCGAAGCAGGCCCTCGCTGCCCGCGGTCGTCAGCAGCGCATCGAGGAGTTCCGCCTCGCTCGTCGGTTGCAGGAAGTAGTGGGTAAGCACCGTCGCCAGGGCCGCGGTGCCGCAGCTGAAGTCGCGCTGCTGGCGCACCACGCCGGCATCGCGCCGGGCGACCCAGCTCTCGAAGGCGACCGCAGCGGGCGGCCCGCCGGGGAACGCCAGCGCCAGGACGGCGCCCGCCGCCAGCGTCAGCCGCGGGCCAGACCCTCGACGGCGTTGCCGGTGCCGGCGTCCGCCGGTTCGCGTGTTGCCCAGCGGTGGGCAAGGACGGCGCAGGTGATACTGCCCACACCGAACGCGCCTGCGAACACCGCGAGGCATGCCATGCCAGCCACCGGCTGGCCGGACAGGAAACACAGGATCGCGGCGCAGGGCAGCGCCGAGAGGTAGATAAGGCTCGTGCCGAAACAGTAGCGCCAGTAGAAATCGCGCCGCGCCCGATAGGCGACCTCTCGTTCCCGCGCTTCGATCAACTCTCTCAGGGGGTGTTTCATCGGCGCGCCTCCAGGGGCCATGGGTTGCCGTTGAGCCGCGGCCCCGGGGGCCGCGGAGTCGTTTCACTGTAGGTTCGTGGAGCTTGCCGCGCAACTCGGGCACCCTCCACTCGCGGCCGCGTAGTTGGGAACGTACACGCCCCAGAAGTACGCCGACAGGGCAAGGTCGGCGCCGACGACGCCGAACACGAAGGCGGGCAGCCACTGCCCTTTAGTAGCGTCCAGTTCCGTGGCTGTCAACGCCTTGACCGCCCCGGGGGCAAGACCGGCAAAGGACGCCTGCAGCGGATCCGCCGCCTTCGCGGGACCGGCGGCCGCGGTAGTCGCCATCACACCGAGACTGCCGGCGACAAGCAGGGAATAAAGCGGATTGGTTCGTTTTTTCATCGCATGATCCTCCATGATCATCATTGGGCATCCCGGGCGGTCGCCCGGGGTCAGAACTCCTGTAAAAGTTCGATGGACAGCGAACCGTCACCGTCGGCTGCACCCAGCGGCAGCCAGCCGCGAAGGAAGACCGTCCCGCGCGTCCAGGGACTCACGGCCAGGCCGGCGTCCACGGTCGTACGCAGGCGTGTTCCACCCACGGCGTGCCCGGCGAGACGGTCCGGCTCGCGGCGCTGGATGCCGAAGCCGCCGATGAGCGTGACCCGGTCGTTGACGGCAAAGTTCACGGCGGCATCGGCGGAGAAGCGGTCACCGGGACGGCGGCGGCCGAGAGCACTGTCCCGGGAAATATCCCGGCGGTAGCGAGCGGCGAGGGAGAGCACGACCGGGTCCAGAGGACGGTACCAGGTTGCTCCCAGGCTGCCGCCGGCACCACGCCGCCAGCCCTGCTCCGCCCCCAGGGGCCGGCCGAGCGCGGCGATACGCGCGTCGAGCAGCAGCGAGCCCCCGGCACCGCGAGCCGCCAGCCAGTTGGCGCCGAGCACGAGCTGCTCGCCGCTGCCCGCGCCCGCGAACTGCGCATCGACGTCCCAGCGCAGCGTGCTGCGCTGGTACTGCGCATTCACCTCCAGGCGTGAGGTCAGGCCGTAGCGAAGGCCGAGCACCGCCTGCTCCACCGCCAGTTCACGCCAGGCGAGCGTCGGCCCGCCCGCGCCGGGGCGGAGCACGGGCTCCCGGTGGCTGGCGCGACTGCCGCTGAGGGTTGCCGTCACGCGGCGTTCGCTGACGAGGAGCGCCTCGATGTTGAGCGGCAGCTGCGCCCGCGCCGACGCGGACAAGCCGCCGGCGAGCAGGCCGAGGGCCAGTAGTAGCATCGGTCGCGTTGCTGGCGCCATGGCGCATTCCTCCCGGTAGCCGTCCATGCCAGCATCGCAGTCCCCGGCGTTGAGGTGGACGCCCGTTGCGTCCACTGTTCAGCCCTTTTTGCGCAGGCTTGCCGATGCCGGACGCGGGTTCCATACTGCGCGCCCGCACGCCCGAATACCCGCTGCTGGAGGTCTCATGCGACTGCCCCCGACCCTTCTCCTTACCGTCACCCTGCTCGCCGGCTGTGCCTCGCTGCAGCAGGAGGCACAGGACGCCGTCATTGCGGCGCTGCCCTCCCCCCACGGCACGAGCTTCAGCGACCTGCGCCAGTATCCCGGCGCGGTTGTCTGCGGGCGCTACACGGCGCCGGATCTCGAGGGCCTGCGCACAGAGACCCACGATTTCATCTATACGGGCGGCACCGCCTACCGCCGCCCGAGCGCGCAGCAGCTGGCTCTCTTCTGTACCACGGAGCCTGCGGCCGCACTTGAGCGGGAACTCGGCATGGGACCCTGGGAGAACGGCAGCGGAGCACTCGGCAGGATTCACGCGGATCTGCGCGCCCTCAGCGACGCCATCGCCGCCCATGCTGCGGCAGAAGGTGACGTCCCCTTCGGCAGCCTGGAGGAACTGGTACCGCCGTCGGGCGCGTTTCTCCCGGCACTGCCCAAGGACCCCTGGGGCAACGCCTATCGCTACGAGGTCGGGCTCGGCGGACGCTCGCAGCGCGACTACCGTCTCTACACCCTGGGCGCGGACAACCGCCCGGGCGGCACCGGTGCCGACGCGGACGTGGGGCGTGAGCACCTGCCCTACCTGGACCGCCTCGCGCGGCTCTGAACCTCAGGCGGGCTGCAGGGGAAAGAACACCGGCAACAGCACGAGGACCGTGGCCGAATAGGCCAGCGTGACCGGAAAGCCGAAGCGCAGGTAGTCGACGAAGGCATAGCTGCCGAGGTTCTGCACCATCAGGTTCGTGGTGTAGCCATAGGGGGTGAGGAAGCTCGCGCTGGCGCCGAAAGCCACGGCGAGGGCAAAGGGTGTCGGGTCCAGTCCGTAGCTGACGGCCAGACCATAGGCGACAGGAAAGGCGAGGGCCGCGGCGGCGTTGTTGGTCATGGCCTCGGTCATCACGAGCGTGCCAAGGTAAACCCCGGCGAGGGCAATGAGCGGCCCGCGCCCGGCCACGGCGCCGTGCAGACCGTCGGCCAGCAGTGCCACCAGCCCGGTATTGGTCAGGGCCTGCGACAGGGTGAGGGCCGAGGCGATGATCAGCCAGAGACCGAAGGGGAAGCGACGGCGCAGCTCGCTCGCCCGCACGATCTTCAGCCCGACCATGGCCATGAGCAGGAGCGCGAGGCTCTTGATGAGCGGAACCAGTTCCAGCGCGGCGAGGGCCACCGCGAGCAGCAGGCCCGCGCTCATGAACAGGTCCTGCCAGGGCCGCGTGGGCCGGCTCAGCGCGTTCTGATCCACCACCAGGAAGTTCTTGTCGACATTGCGCCGGGAGGCGAAATCCGCACCGACGGCAAGCATGAGGCTGTCGCCGGCCTGGAGGGTGATGCTGCCGAGCTTGCCCGACAGGCGCTTGCCGCCCCGCCGCAGCCCGACCACCGCCGCATCGAAGAGCGAGCGGAACCCACTGTCCTTGATGGTGCGACCTTCCACCGTGGCGCCGGGCAGGAGAATCACCTCGGTGAGATTCCCGCGCAGCAGGCCCTCTTCCACCGCGAAGAGTGAAAGCCCCGGGAAGCGCTCGAGCACCTTCAGCCGGGCTATATCGCCGGAGAAAATCAGCTTGTCGCCGGCCTCGATGTATTCCTGGGGCGACACGGGGGAGATGAGGTGGTCGCCGCGAACGATCTCTACCAGGAAGAGGTCCTCCAGTTCCCGCAGGCCGTTCTCGGCGATGCTCCTGCCCACGAGGGTGGAAGCCGCCCCGACCTCCGCCTCCACGAGGTACTCGTCCATGCGCACCGCCTCCCGGCGGTGCGACGGCAGCAGCCGGGAGGCCAGCAGGATCACCAGCAATCCGACCAGGGCTGCGCAGCCCCCGACCGGCAGGAAGGCGAAGAAAGGCAGTCCCTCCCCGCTGACGTCCTCGAGGAAGCTGCTCACGATCAGGTTGGTGGACGTGCCGATGAGGGTCGTGGTGCCGCCGAGAATCGCCGCGTAGGACAGCGGCATGAGCAGCCGCGACGGCAGGTGTTCGCGGCTGGCACGCACTGTGTGAGCCAGCGTCGCCACCACCGCGGTGTTGTTGACGAACGCCGAAAACAGGCCCGTCACCGTGCACAGGCGCAGGAGACTGCGGTGATAGCTTCCGTTGACGAGTCGCGTGGACAGGCGTTCGAGCCAGCTCAGTTTTTCAAGGCCCACGGAGACGAGGAGCAGGAGCACCAGCGTCACGAGCCCGGTGTTGGACGCCTTGTCGAGGAGCTGCGCGGTATCGACGAGGCCGAGGAGGTAGGCAAGCGCCATGGCGCCGGTGAACAGCGCGACGGGTTTGACGCTGGTGAACAGGAGACCGGTGAAAAGGCACAGGAAGATGGCGGCGATCGCGACTTGCTCGAGCATACGACCCGTGACCCTGGGAGGAGCGCCAAGGATACGCGGGGACCGCACCGCGGCTCAAGGAGAGGAACTGCCGGCGCCGGCACGCTCGGGCTCATGACCCCAGCAGTGGCAGCGCCGCCGCAACGCCCACACAGCTGCTGGCGAGCAGCACCGTGCCCACCCGCAGGCCCAGGGAGCGGCCGCCGAGCACCCAGGCCAGGACACCCTTGGCCGCGTTGTTGGCGGCCGCCGCCAGCAGCATGGCGAAGGCCGCCACCTCGGTGGCGAGCTCGCCGCTGCTCATGCGCGCGAGGGAGAGGGTGATCGCGTCGACATCGGTGATCCCCGAGGCCGCAGCCAGTGCGATCACGCCGCCCTCGCCGAACGCCTGCCGCAGGGCCTCGCCCAGCAGCATGATGAGCGCGAGCAGCGCACCGAAAGCGAGCGCCGCCCGCCACTCGAAAGGGTTCTTCAGCGGCGACGGCAGATCCACGCGGGCATGGCGGGCGCGGCGCCAGTAGAAACCGATGGGCAGGTAGACCACCAGGCCCATGGCGAGGGCGGGCAGTGCGAGCTGCTCGAGAAGTGAAGGGTTGAGAAGCGTTGCCACCAGCAGCATGCGCGGCAGCATGGTGCCGCAGGCGAGGAGCACCCCGCTGGCCAGCGCGGGCACGGCGGCGTCGTTGCCGCGCGCGGCCCGCGACAGCTGCAGCGTGAGCGCCGTGGAGGAGGCGATCCCCCCAGCGAGACCGGTGACCAGCAGGCCCCGGCGCGTTCCCGCGATGCGCACCGCAAAATAGCCGACGAAGGAGATGCCCGCGATGAGGATGACCATCCACCAGATCGCGTGCGGATTGAGTGCCTGCCAGGGCCCGAAGCCCCGGTCCGGCAGCACCGGCAGCACGACCACCGTGAGCAGGAGCATGAGGATACCGGCGCGCAGTTCCTTCAGTTCCAGCGTGCCGAGCCAGCGGTGCAGCGTCGGCTTGTAGCTGAGGAGCAGCGTCGCCACCACCGCCGCAGCGGCGGCCAGGCCCGCCTGCCCCCGGGTCGCCAGGGCGCCGAGAAGAAAGACGAGCAGCCCGGCCGCCAGGCTGGTGATACTGATATCCGGTGTGTGCAGTGCTTCCACCACGTGGGCGACGGTCAGCGTGGCCACCAGCCCCAGGAACACCAGGCCGAGGAGGAGCGCACCACCCTCCCCTGTCAGCAGTCCCGCGGCGCCCCCCAGGAGACCGATGAGCCCGAAGGTACGCACCCCGGCGACACGGCCGCCATCGGGGGCCGAGCGCTGCTGCCAGCCGCGCTCGGCGCCGAAGAGCAGGCCGATCCCGAGCGCTACCGCGAGGTGGAAGAAATCCGGATCCATGCTTTCCATGGCTGCAGTCTCCCGCCCGCGGGCGCCCAAGTCCATGGGCCGGGCGCCGGCGCTGCTTTTTGCGCTAGACTGTGCCGCGCGGGAGTGAGCCCGGACCGACAACAACAGGAGAATAGCGGATGATTGGATATGTGACCCTCGGCGTGAAGGACATGGACGCCGCCAAGGCTTTCTATGGCAGCCTCCTCGCCGACCTTGGCGCCAGGGTACTCTTCGACATGGACCGTATTGCCATGATCGGCACCAGCATGGATGAACCCATGGTGGCCGTCTGCGTCCCCTACGACGGCGAACCCGCGCACCCCGGCAACGGCAATATGGTCGCCATCAAGGCCGGCAGCAAGGAAAACGTCGACAAGCTCTACCGCAAGGCCCTCGAGCTGGGCGCCAGCTGCGACGGGGAGCCCGGCCAGCGCATCCCGGACATGTTCTACGGCGCCTACGTGCGCGACCCGGACGGCAACAAGATCGCCTTCTTCGTCTTCGGCTGAAGCCTCCGGCCCGGCGCCGTCGGCGCCGGGTAGCACGGCCGGCCGCAGCCACCGCGGCGGCACGGCGCAGGACACGGCCCAAACCCCCCAGCAGGACACAGCAGGAGGACCCTGTGAGCAAACGCATCCCCCGCTCCGCAGACAACGACTACAGCGACGAAATCATCGCCGAGCGCCAGGCCTTCATCGAGGCCAACACACCGGCGCGCCTCGAGCACACCCGGCGCTACTCTTTCGAGCCGCCGGAAATGGCGGGCAATATCGAGAACCTGTTCGGCGTGGCCCAGGTCCCCATCGGGCTCGCCGGCCCGCTGCTGGTCAATGGCGAACACGCGCAGGGGGAATTCTACGTCCCCATGGCCACCGTCGAGGGCACCATGCTGGCCAGCTACAACCGCGGCATGAAGGTTATCCGCGAGGCCGGTGGTGTCACCACTACCGTTGCCGGCGAGGCCATGCAGCGGGCGCCGTGCTTCGTGTTCCGCGATGCGCGCGATGCCCGCGACTTCGAGCAGTGGCTCGTGGCGCACGAAGACGACATCCGCGCCGTGGCGGAAAGCACCACCTCCGTCGGCAAACTGCGCGAGATCGAGCACTACAACGCGCACAACTTTGTCTTCACGCGCTTCGACTACTCGACGGGCGACGCCGCTGGCCAGAACATGACCAGCCGCGCCACCTTCGTGGCCTGCGAGTGGATCCGGGAGCAGTACCCGAAGCTTAAGAACTACCTCCTGTCCGGCAACTTCGACACGGAAAAGCGTACTTCGGCGGTCAATTCCCTGAAGGGGCGCGGCCGTCGCGTCACCGCGGAGATCACCATCCCCCGCGAGGTACTGGAACGGAACCTGCGTATCACGCCCGAGGCCATGCACTACGGCCAGGGAATCACCACGCTCGCCTCCTTCCTCACCCACTCGTCAAACAATGCGGCGCACCCGGCCAACGGCCTCGCCGCGCTGTACCTGGCGACGGGCCAGGACATCGCCAATATCGGCGAATCCAACCAGTGCACGACCTACAACCGGGTGACCCGGGACGGCGACTATTTCTTCTCCGTGACCCTGCCGGCGCTCATCGTCGCCAGTTACGGCGGCGGCACCAACCTGCCGACGCAGCGCGAGTGCCTGCAGATCATGGACTGCCACGGCAAGGGCAAGGCGCTCAAGCTGGCGGAAATCGCCGCGGGGCTGGTCGTGGCCGGGGAGCTCTCCCTGGGCGCCGCGACCCGGGTCGACAAGGAAACGCGCCAGAACGAGTGGGTCGATGCCCACGAACGCCTCGGGCGCAATCGCTGAGGCCTTTCCTGCCGTGGTTGCAGCGACCGGCGAACGGCGCTAGCTTGGCGGGAACTCGGTCAAGGAGAGGACCGCCGCATGCTCGCTTACACCCTTACTGCCCTCACCGTGGTCGCGGTACTGCTCTATCTCCTGGGCAGAGGCCGCAGCGGCGACAGGGCCCGCCCGAGCCGCCGGTCACCGGCCTCCCAGCAGCACACCGGGCCCTTCGCTGCCGTCTCCGTGGAGCCGGCCGCGATCGCCTGCGATGCGGCGCGGCGCGCTGCCGGCAGGCGCTACCTGCGCGACGAGGCCCCGGGAGTTCCCCTCCGCGACTGCGACGGGCGGCGCTGTGGCTGTCGCCTGCAGACCCACGCGGACCGGCGCCAGTCCGGCACGGACCGGCGCCTCGGCGTCGGCCTGCAGAGCGAGCTCTACCTCACCAGCGGCAACGGGGACCGGCGCGGCGCGCGGCGCGGTCGCCGCAGCACCGACCCGGCACCGGCCTGACTGCGCTGCGCCCGCCTTCGGAAGGAACCGCGCCATGAGCAACAACGCCCTCGGCGTACGCGCCTACCACCATGGGCTCACGGAACTCGGTAACGGCAGCTGGGCGTGGCTGCAACCCGACGGCGGCTGGGGCTGGTCCAATGCGGGCCTGGTCACCGACGGCGACCAGTCACTGCTCGTCGACACCCTCTTCGACCACCGCCTCACCGCCGACATGCTCGCCGCCATGCGCGATGTCACCCCCGCCGCAAGGCAGATCAACCAGCTTGTCAACACGCACGCCAACGGCGATCACTGCAACGGCAATGCGCTGGTCCCCGAGGCGGACATCATCGCCTCGCGCGCCTGTGCGGAGGAAATGCCTCACGAGAGCCCCGCCATGATGCAGGGGCTCCGGGAACAGGCGCCGGCCCTTGGCGAGGTGGGCGAGTTCTTCCTCCACTGCTTCGGCCGCTTCGACTTCGACGGTATCGAGCAGCGCCTGCCAACGCGCACCTTCGAGGGCGAACTCGACCTCGCGGTCGGCGACAAGCATGTACACCTGAAGCAGGTCGGCCCGGCGCACACGGCCGGTGACGTGATTGCCTGGGTCCCCTCGGAGCGCCTTGTCTACACGGGCGACATCCTGTTCATCGAGGGCCATCCCATCCTCTGGGCGGGGCCGGTGCAGAACTGGCTGGACGCCTGCGACCATATCCTGGCCCTGGACCCGGCTCTCGTCGTGCCGGGCCACGGCCCGATCACCGATGCCCGCGGCGTGCGGGCGGTGCGCGACTACCTCGTCTATCTTCGGGACGAGGCCCGCAAGCGCTACGACGCCGGCATGCCGGCGCTGGAGGCAGCGCGGGACATCAACCTCACCGATTACGACAGCTGGGGCGATGCCGAGCGCATCGCCGTCAACGTCACCGTGCTCTACAAGGAGTTCGCGGGCGACACGTCACCGAACGACGTGCTCGCGCTCTTCGGCCTCATGGCGCAGCTGCACCGCGAGCGGCGCCGCTGACAGGCGCTTTCGCCGGAGCTGTTACCGGAGCTTTCGCCGGAGCTGTTACCGGAGCTTTCACCGGGGTTTTTCCGGTGCGTTCACCGGCGCCTTCGGCCCGAACGCCAGCAGGACGTTCCCGGGCATGTGCTCGTAGATGCCGTAGCCGGAATTGACATAGAGCATGCCATCGGCGAAGACCGGCCCGGCCGCGCCTCCGAAGGAGCCGCCCCGCCCCTCGTAGCCGCCGAGGGCCTCGAAGGGGCGAACGGTGTCGAAAGACCAGATCAGCTCGCCGCTCTCCGCGTCGTAGGCGCGCAGCACGCCGTCCATGGCGCCGGCCAGCACCGCGCCCTCGATCGCCGACGCAGGTGCCGAGATGCCCGGCTGGCAGTGCTTGAGCTCCCCGCAGCGGTCCTCGTGAGCGTGGAACCAGACCGTCTCACCGGTGGCCACATCCAGCCGGTACATGCCCGGGCGCGCTTCCCCGGGCCAGCGCGGGCCGCCGTAGAAATCCGACATGGGCACATAGAAGGCATCACCGGCGACCGCCATGCCGAAGTGGACGCCGCCCTGGATACCGCCGCGGCCGAGCTTGCGCTCCCAGAGCACCGCGCCGCCCTTGTCCGGGTCCAGCGCATAGACCTTGCCCGACTTCTGTCCCGCGAGGACCACGTCCCGGCCGTCAGCGGTGCGGGCGACAATCGTCGCCGCGCCGAAGTCATAGTCGGGGCCGTCCTCCTCGGGACAGTTCGCATCCTCCTCGAGCTCGCAGGCGATGTTCCAGGCATCGCCCTCGGTGACCTGGGTCACCCAGGCGATGGCGCCGTCCGACAGGTCCATGGCGATGATGGCGTCGCTGTGACCTTCCGCGGGTGAGGAATAGTTCTCGCCCGTACCCACGTAAAGACGGCCCCGGGCGGGGTCGATGCTCGGCGTGTTCCACACGGGCGCGCCGGAGGGTGCGAGGATCGTCGTCCCGGCGGGGTTCGTGCCAGCCGGCGCGGGCGGCTCGGGGATCGTGTAGGACTTCCAGCGGCGCTCACCGCTGTGGGCATCGTAGCGGACCACCGCGCCGCGGAAGGAGCAGCACTCGTAGCCCGGGTCCGCCGCCGCCGTGACCTCGAGGGAAGACAGGGAAACGTACAGCGCGCCATCGTGGAGCGCCGGGGCGGCAGTGATGGTGAGGCTCGGATGATCGTCCGGGCGATCGCGCCAGATCAGTTCACCGCTGCGCGCATCGATGGCATAGACGTAGCCCACCAGGTCACCGAAATAGAGGTAGGGCCTGGCCGGGTCCGGGTCGGCGACGATGCCGGTGCGCACCTCGGCCACCGTGGGGAACTGCCAGCGCAGGCAGCCGCGCCTCGCATCGAGCGCGACCACGCCACTGCTCTGGCTGCCAAGGTAGACGTTGCCATGCGCGACCGCGGGCTGCGAGCGGGCGCGGATGGCATCCGGAAAGCGCACGGCCCACTTCAGCTCGAGCCTGTCGAGATCCGCGGCGGTCATGCCGGCCAGAGCGGGCGGGAAGTGGCGCTGGTTACCGGCGCTCACGCCCCAGGCACCAACGCGAACGGCGCCGGGCTCGATGACCGGCTGCTCACAGCGCGGGGCGACCGCTTCCGGCACCGCCGCGAGCTCCTGCCCCGAGAGGTACTCGGCAACTGCCTCGCGCTCGCCCCGGCTCAGCGCCGAGGCCTGGGGCTGCATGATGCCCTCTTCCATGGCCGCCAGGATCACCCGGGCCGACATGAGCTGGAGCATGGTTTTCTCCGGTGCTTTCTTGACGGCGCCGCCATGGCAGGCCGCGCAATGGCGCTCGTAGACGTCGGCACCATCCAGCGTTTCGGCCGCCGCCGGCAAAGCCCCGGCGACCAGTGCCGCGGCCAGCAGGCCGGGGCCGCAGCGCCGCCGGAGCCAGGGAGGGGAAAGGGCTGACAACATGGTGGTGTCCTCTTATCGCTGTTCAGTAACCGGCGGCGCTGCCGCGACGCTGGCAGGCTGCGGTACCATGGGTTTTTCCCCGACGCGGACGCCCGACGCGGGCAGAGAGAAGCCATGGCCCTTGACCCGGAAGTCATCCCGCTGCTTGCCCGGCTCGAGCAGGAGGGGTTCCCCGATTTCGAGACGTCGAGCCTCGAGGACCTGCGCGCGGCGTCGGTGTTCCCGCCGGCTGATCCACCGACACCCGTGGGCGCCATCGATGAAAGGTCGGTGCCCGGGCCCGGGGGCGCGATCACGGTGCGCCTCTACGTGCCCGAAGGGCCCGGGCCGCACCCGCTGGTGATGTTCTTCCACGGCGGCGGCTGGGTGGTCGGCAACCTCGACAGCCATGACGAGACCGTACGCCGGCTCTGCGCCGGCAGCGGCGCCGCCTTTGCCTCGGTCGCCTATCGGCTGGCCCCGGAGGCGCCGTTCCCGGCCGCCCTCGAGGATTGCTATGCCGCTACCGCCTGGGCGGCCGAGGTGGCGCCGACCCTCGGCTTCGACCCGGCGCGCATCGCCGTCGCCGGTGACAGCGCCGGCGGCAATCTCGCCGCGGCGCTCTGCCTGCTGGCCCGGGACCGCGGCGGCCCCGCCCTTTGCCACCAGGTGCTGGTCTACCCCGTCGCGGGCGCTGACCTCGATACGGAGTCCTACCGGCGCCACGGCGAGGGCCTGTTCCTCACCCGCAACATGATGCGCTGGTTCCGGGACCAGTACCTGCCGACAGCGGCGGACCGCGAAAACCCCCTGGCGGCACCACTTGCCGGCGACGCCACGGGACTGCCCGGCGCGACCATCCTCACGGCGGAGTACGACCCCCTGCGAGACGACGGCGCTGCCTATGCGAGGCACCTCGAGGCTGCTGGCGTCGCCGTGGCCTACCGCGACTTCCCGGGGATGATCCACGGCTTCCTCGGCATGACCGGTGTCCTCGGCCAGGCGGACACGGCGCAGGCGTGGCTCTGCGCAAGACTGCGCGAGGCCTTCAGCGCCTGAAGCGCACCGCCGGCGGGCTGGCCTGCGGATGCTCAAGGCAGCGGATCCACCCGGTACCCCGCCCGCGGGAAGTGGATAACAACGCGCCCGAGCGGTCCCTCCTCGCGGGCGATGGCAATCTCGTCGGCGTCCAGCACCAGCAGTGTGCCGTTCGTCGGGTCGCGCCCGTAGTCATCGGGCGCCACCTGCACAGGGGTACCCACCGCCAGGCGCGGCCAGGCGTCATCCCCCACCGCCGGGCGGGTCATCGGCTCCGCTTCACGGGCGACCGCGAGCGCTGCCTCCGCATCGAGTTCACCGCGCTCGCCATGGCCGAGTGCAGCCACCCGCGCTTCCCACTCGCGCAACCGGGTAAAGGGCGCCAGCAGACCGTCGCCCCCCGCGATGTTGCCCCGGCACATCCACACGGGGCTGTAGCAGGCGACATCCGCCCAGCCCGGCGCATCGCCGAGAAGCCAGTCCCGGCCGTCGGCCAGCATGCGCTCCAGCTGGGCAAGGCCCGCGACGAACTGGGAAAAGAAATGGTCCGGCGGGGCGCAGAGGTCATCGTCCTCGAGAAAATCGAAGAACGCCATGCGGTCCTCGAGGACCGGCGCCGGGATCTGCTCGTTGGTCCCCATGGACAGCGCCGCACCGGGCTGGAACAGCGCGGTATCGCTCCAGTAGCCGAGTGCCAGCGCCACGCCCTCCGAGCCGGCGGGAAAGAGGCCCGGCCCGGGGAAACGACGCTCCAGCTCCAGGGCGATGCGCCGGGTGTCACAGTACACGTCCGCCCCCACCTGCAGCACCGGCGTCTTGCGGTAGCCCCCGGTCAGTGCCGTGAGTTGGGGCTTGGGCATGACCATGGGTATCTGCACCGACTGCCAGGCGAGCCCCTTGAGGCCCAGCGCCAGGCGCACTTTCTCGGCAAAGGGGGACGGATCGTGATGGTGGAGAATGATGTCGCTCAAGGCCTTTACCCCGATCGGGCTGAAGGTTGAAGACGCCGCCGCTGCCCTGCTGCCCCGGGGCGCCGCAGCGAGCGGCTTTGAAACAGGCCTGTGGCGGCCCGCGGGCCGCCACCGGGCAGGTCAGCCGGGCTTACCAGCTGAAGTCCATGCCACCCTCGATGCCGAAGGTGACCGGCTGGCCGTAGTAGGACATGACCCAGAGGTTGGCCACCGGCAGTTCACCGAGGCGGTACTCCTCGTCGGTGAGGTTCTTGCCGAAGGCACGCACCCACCAGGAGCCGTTGTCCGGGCGGAAGGTCACCGCGGCGTTGACCAGCGTGCGCTCGTCGGTGATGCCGTCCGGGGTGTCGGGCACCGCCGTGTAGGCGTAGGTCGCCTCGTCGACGTAGTTCACGTTGAGGTTCCAGTCCACGTTGCCGCCCATGAAGCGGTGGTCGTAGAGGAAGTCGACGTTATAGGTCCACTCCGGCGCCCGGGCGACTGGGTTGCCGTCGAGCACCGTATCGATCGAGCCGTCGAAGTCCGTGTCCGCCTGGAACTCGTTGAACTCCGATTCGAGCCAGCCGAGGCTGCCCTGTACGCGGAAGTTGGGGGTCAGCCGCCAGGCGCCCTCGAACTCCATGCCGTAGACCTCGATCTCGGCCGCGTTGAAGAAGCGCGTCTCCTGGAAGGTACTTTCGTTGATGCCGTCGCCGTCCCGGTCTGCCTCGATCTCGGCCAGCAGCTGCTGCTGCGAATCGTCGTAGGTGACGTAGAAACCGGTGAGGTTCAGGCGCAGGCGGCCGTCCATCCAGTCAGAGCGCATGCCGATCTCGTAGGAATCGGCGGTCTCCGGGTCCGTCGGGCGGGCCTGGATCGGCTCGATCGGGTTGCCGCCGGTGCCGGTCTGGTCGTTGTAGCCGCCGCTCTTGAAGCCGCGCGCATAGGTACCGTAGAAGTACAGGCTGTCAGTCGGCTCGTACCCCAGGGTGACACGCCAGGTCGGCTCTTCCCACTTCTCGTCGTCCCGCACCACCCCGGTGGGGAAGCGCTCGAAGTCCGCGGCGTTCAGGGGCTGGCCCAGTTCACGCCAGGTGAAGTTCGGGTCGAAGCCACCATTGAGGGCCTGGACAAAGACCTGGTTGCGGCCGGTCCACTCCTTCTCCTCTTCCGTGTAGCGCACGCCGGCACCGAGGGACCAGGCCTCGTTGATCTGCCAGGTGCCGTCGAAGTAGATGGCCATGGCCTCGCCGTCCTGGCCGTTGGAAAGGACCTGCGGGTTGTTGTTGAAGAACTGCGGATCGCCGAACAGCGCCGCCGCGTCGAGGGTCATGTCGACGAAGCCCAGCACCTGGGCCACCGAGAACAGCGCCTCGTCCTCCTGGTAGAAGGCGCCGGCGACGAAGTTGAAGGGACCGGAAAGGTCCGAAGAGATCCGCGCCTCCAGCTGCGTCGTCTCGCGCTCGTCCTGCCGGGTCGCATCGAACAGGGAAACCGGGCCGACCTCACCGGTGTAGGTGTTGGAGAGCCAGGAGTCCGTCTCGCGGCGGCCGCCGAAGAAACTCAGCGTGTAGGCGTCGTTCATCTCCCAGTCGACGTTGAGGTAGAGACCGTCCACGTCGATCTCGTGGCCCTTGCTGCCCATCTGCATGAGCACGCCCTCGCGGTTGGTCACCCCGGCAACCTTGACCCGGTCACCGCCGGGGTCCCGGGTGAAGCCCAGCGCGTTGAACACATAGGCGCCGTCCGGCGTCTCGTTCACCGAGGGCGGCGTGTCGCCACGGTCGCGCACCATCTCGTAGGCGAGGTTGATGTCCAGGCCATCGGTGGGCTGCCAGCGGAACTTGAAGCGGCCGGAGAGGATGTCGGCGCCGCCGATGTCGCTGCCGTCGCCCTGGCCGGTGGCGCCGACGAGGGGGTAGTTCACGCCGAAGTCGGCAACCGGGCCGTAGGAGGCGCCGTTCTCATAGTAGCCATCGGACTCGGCCTTCAGCACCGCGGCGCGGAAAGCCGCGTTCTCACCGAGGGACAGGTTGGCGATGGCACGCCCCTCCACGCGTCCGAACTCGGCGACCTGGCCGCGGACGCTCAGCGTGTTCTCGCCGAGCTCCGGCCGGTTGGTCTTCACGTTGACGACGCCGCCGGTGGTGTTCTTCCCGAACAGCGTGCCCTGCGGGCCGCGCAGGATCTCCACGCTCTGGATATCGAGCATGTCGACGTTGGCGGTCTGGATGTGCGGGATCACCATGTCGTCTACGATCACGCCGACCTGGTTCTCGAAGTAGAGGATGATGCCGTTCTGGCCGACACCGCGGATGGCGAAGTTCGCCGAGTTGAAACCCGGCTGCTTGCCATTCACCACGTTCGGCGCATAGACCAGCACATCGCCCAGGTCGGTCGGGACCAACCGGTCGACCTCTGCGCCGGTCACGGCAGTGACCGCCACGGGCGTGGTCTGGATGTCCGTCTCCGCCCGCCGGGTCGCGGTCACGAGGACCTCCTCGAGCTTGCTGTCACTCGCGGCCTGGGCCAGGGCGGTTTCAGCCGTGAGCGAGAGGGCCGGGGCCATGGCAACGGCCAGGGCCAGCTTCGTGCGCTGCCAGCTGCGGCAGCGATTCTTCGGGGCTTGCGCTTGCATTGTTATGCTCCTTTATTGGCTATGCCTGTAATCGATTTGACGCTTGCGATCATGCTAGACGAGTTACCTGTGCTACTACCTGCTCACCAACAGCTGCCGCGCCGGGCCTAGGACCCGGCCAGCCGGCGCTCCAGTTCCACGTGGAAGTGGCGCAGCCGCTGTTCCTGCTCACCCCAGAGCTGGCCGGCGAAGCCGCGGGAACGCATGCCCTGCTGCACCACCGGGAGCAGTGAAGCGTCCTGGCTCAGCACCAGCCCCAGCTGCGGGTCTTCTTCCAGGGTGTAGTGCTCCGTGGCCGGACGCACGGCGCCGGTCACATCCGTATCCTCCGGCAGGCCCATCCAGTCCGGCGGGCAGTAGTCCGGATCTTCCGCCGGCAGCATCAGCGTCATCGTGTCGTAGTAGAAGCGCTCCGGGTCCGTCTCGTGGGGAATGAAGCGCATCAGGAACACCGCCTCCGGGTGGCAGCCGATCTGCACGTTCGGAAAGATGCCGGTCGCCCAGCTGTCGGAAAGCTGGCCGTCCGTGAAGCGCTCGTATTCGAGGCCGAGCCGCTCGGAACGCTCGCGCTTGGCCTGCTGGATGGCGCGACGCACGTCGGCCGCCGTACCGTCGAACCCCGTGGGGTCGAGACCGGCGTCCTTGAGCATGGCCTTGAGCCCCTCGTTCACCGTGGTCTGATCCGCGGCACGGGGGCTGGGCTGGCCGAGAGGCACGATCATGCGGCTCGCACCGTTCGGGTAGAGGTCATACTGCACGTTCAGGTCGCCCATGACCCCCCGGGTCTCCGGGTGCACCGCGTGCAGGTGGTAACTCTCGTAGAACGCCTCCACGCCGACCTTCCAGTTGGCACCCCACTCGCTGCGGACGTGGCGCACGACCTTCATGCGGTCGATGCGGTAGGCCTCGAGGTAGCCCTCGGGAAGACCGATGGCCTCGGCCAGCGGCGGCGCCTCGCCCTCGCACATGTTGATGAAGACGATGCCGGCGTGGACCTCGCAATGCACGGCCTTGAGGCCGGGGCGGTGGGCGACCACCTCGGGGCGGAAGGTCTCCTCGTCGGTGATCCGGCGCAGGCTGCCATCGTTGTTGAAGCTCCAGCTGTGGAAGGGGCAGACGATGACCTTGCGATTGCCGCGTTCCTCCGAGAGCAGGCGCGCCCCGCGGTGGCTGCACACGTTGTAGAACGCGCGGACCCCGTTCTCGGTCAGCGTGACGATGATGGACTCGTCACCGATGTTGAACAGGAAGTAGTCGCCGACCTTCTCGAGGTCCGCGGTGACGCCGGCAATCAGCCAGCTCTGCGTCCACAACCGGTCCCATTCCTTCTGCATGTACTCGCGGCTGAAGTAGCCCTCCTTGCCGGCCCGCTCGACGCCGTTGTCGATATAGGGCTGCTTGGCTTCCAGGGAGTCCGCGGGCGCATCGGGGTTGATGATGGCGACGGGAATTGCATCGGCGTTCATTTCACACCTCCAGTTTCGTCCAGCCGGAACACCGGCAGGGAAAGTTCCTCAGACCATGGTTCAAAACAGACGGTGACCGGAGCACCGACCGTTACGGCTTCCGGTTCACAGCCGGTGATGAGCGACATCATGCGCGGCCCCTCGGCGAGATCGATCAGCGCGACGGTGTAGGGCGCCTCGTAAGCGGGCGACAGCCCCCGGCGTACCACCGAGAAGCTGGCGACCGCGCCCCGGCCGCTCGCGGCTTCCCAGGCCGGCTCCTCCGCACCGCAGGCGGTGCAGAAGGGGCGCGGGTAGAACTGCCAGTGGCCGCAGGAGGCGCAGTGCTGCAGGCGCAGTTCACCCTCCCGGCAACCGGCGAAATAGGGGGCGGCGAGACCATCGGTGCGCTGGGGCTGGATCCGTTCCACCTTACACCTCCCGGCCCAGGATGAGCGTCGCGTGGCTGGACATGATCCCGCCCTGGGCGTGCACGAGGCCCGCCTCCGCCCCTGCCACCTGGCGCGCACCGCACTCGCCGCGAAGCTGGCGTACCGCCTCCGTGAGCGCAAACATGGCGCCCGGGTTGCCGGGGTGGCAGTGGGACAGCATGCCGCCATGGGTGTTGACCGGTAGCCGGGCGTCCGGACCCATGCCCTCGCTGGCGAGATAGGCCCCGCCCTCGCCCTTCGCGCAGAACCCCAGGTCCTCGAGCTCGACCAGCACCGTCGGCGTGAAGCAATCGTAGAGCTGGGCGAAGGCGAGGTCCGCCGGGCCGAGGCCCGCCATGGCGAAGGCCGCCGCGCCGGAGGCGCGCGCGGCGGAAGCCGTGAGATCTCGCGCCTGGCTGATGTGTTCGTGGCTGTGCCCTTCGCCGAAGCCGAGGCAGTAAACCGGCGGCTGCGCGAGGTCCCGGGCGCGATCGGCCCGGGTGAGCACGACCGCCGAGCCGCCGTCGGAGACCAGGGAGCAGTCCAGGAGCCGCAGCGGGTCGGCGATGGGTCGCGAGGCGAGCACGTCGTCCACGGTGATCGGGTCGCGCTTCTGCGCCGTCTCGTTGCGCGCGGCATGGGCACGCGTGTCGACGGCGACGCGAGCAAAGTGCTCGGGCAGGGTGCCATAGCGCGCCATGTGCGCCTGGGCGATCAGCGCGTAGTAGGCGGGCACCGTCGGTCCGTAGGGCTGCTCGAAGTCCGGGTGCCCGGTGGACGACTGCATACGCATGGCCTGGTCACGGGTCAGGCCGCTGCGCAGGCTGTCCGCCATGGCGAGGACCACCGTATCGACCTCCCCCGCGAGAATCGCCGCGGCGGCGTGAGCCAGTGCGGTGACGGTGGTGCCGCCGCCCGTGGGCAGGGTGAGGCACAGCTTCGGGAACAGCTGCAGGTACTCGGCCATGGCCTCCGCGTGGTAGAGAATGGGCTGCGCCATGGCGTTACAGGTAATGAGACCGTCGACCTGGTCCAGGGTGAGTCCAGCATCGGCCACGGCGCCGCGGATCGCCTCGGCGCAGAGTTCCGTGGGCGTCACGCCCGGCACGACGCCCACTGCCGTGTCGAAGGCGCCCACGAGGGCAGTGGCAGCCCGCAGGCTCACGGCGCGCCGTCCCCGCGGAGGCGCACCGTGGCCTCCCCCGGCACGAGCGTATCGCCGGCGTCGTTGCGCACCCACAGGGTGAGCGCGGCCGTTCCGGCGGCCTCGTCCAGCCCGGTGATCTCGCCGCCGACGTGCAGCGCATCGCCCACGTAGGCGGCGCCGCGGTTGGAATAGCTGATCCGCTCGAGTTCGCCCTCGCCGTCCAGCCATTCCTCCACGCACTGGTGCAGCCAGTCGCCGAGGAGCGGACCGGCGACCACGAGGCCGGGATAACCCTCTACCTCCGTGGCGTAGGGGTAGTCGAAGTGGATGCGGTGGGCGTTGTAGAGCACCGCGTTATAGAGAAACAGCTGGATCTCGTCACAGCTGCGCGTAAAGCCCGGCAGTGTATCGCCGACCTTGCAGTCCCGCTTCACCGTCGCCCTCGTCACCGCAGGATCCTCGTGGTCTTTTCCCGGATCACCAGTTCACCGTCGTCATTGCGTACTTCCATGACCAGTTCGTAGAAGATGAGGGGCCCGGAACGGCCGCGCTTCTCGTAGATATCCGTGAGCGTGCGCGTTGCCGTGAGCCAGTCCCCGGGGTGGATCGGTTTCAGGTACTCGATCTCGAGCCCGCCGGCCATGGCCTTTTCCAGCGGGAACTTCGGCAGCAGCTTGTCGATGAAGACGCCGTCCGGCGACAGCTCCTCCATGGTGACCACGTCCCAAAACAGGGGCACGTGGAACATGGGCGGCGCCACGTCGCCGTCGAGGTAGCGCTGCTGCCGGTTGCCGGTGGCAATCGCGTACTTGCGGATTTCCCGCCGCGTGACCAGCTCGCGCCGCGGCGCGTCCTGGCGGCCGATGTTGGCGAGGAGTTCGGGCGTGAGGAGCGATTCCGCGGCGGCCGTATCAGTCGAACTAGACATTCTTCTCGTGCTCCCGCCAGTAGGGTTCGCGCAGGTCGCGCTTGAGTATCTTGCCGGTGGGCGCCTTGGGAAGACTTTCCACGAAATCGACGGAGCGCGGCTTCTGGTAGGAGGCCAGGTGCTCGCTCGCGGTCTTGATGATCTCCGCCTCGCTGGCGCTCATCCCCGGCTTCAGCACGACCACGGCCTTGACGGCCTCACCCCACTCGTCATCCGGCACCCCGAAAACAGCGGACTCGAGCACCGCGGGATGCTGGTGGATGGCGGCCTCGACCTGGGTGCTGAAGATGTTCTCGCCACCGGAGATGATCATGTCCTTGGCCCTGTCGACGATGTAGACATAGCCGGCTTCGTCCCAGGTGGCGACGTCGCCGGTGTGGAGCCAGCCGTCGCGCAGGGTCTCGGCGGTCTGCTCCGGCTGACGCCAGTAGCCGACCATGTTCGCCTCCGAGCTGACGATGATCTCACCGGGAGTCTGCCCGTCCCGGGGCACGTCGTTGCCGCTACCGTCGACGACGCGCAGGGTGGTCATGAACGCCTCGCGGCCGCAGGAGGACAGGCGACCGGCGTGCTTTCCGTCGACGGCGCCGCGGTGATCTTCCTGCGAGAGGAAGCTCATGGTCATGCCCTCGGTCTGCCCGTAGCCCTGGATGATGGTGCAGGGGAAGGCGGCCAGGGCCGCCTCCACGACCTTGCGCGGCATGGGCCCGCCGCCGTACTGGATGTTGCGCAGGCTCGACAGGTCGAAGCGCTCGAAGTCGTCAACGGCCATCATCCAGTTGAGCATGGTAGTGACGCCAAGGAAGGCCGAGACCCGTTCCCGCTCGATCACCTCCAGGGCCAGCCGCGCCTCGAAGTTGATCAGGACAACGGGGCAGCCGTGGGCCATGTAGTTCATGGCCAGTACCACCGGGATATGGAACATCTGGCCGGTCAGCATGTACACGTCATCGCGCTGCACGCGCTCGGCAACCGTCTGGTTGACCATGCCCGTGAACAGGGACCGGTGCGTATGCAGGGCACCCTTCGAGCGGCCGGTGGTGCCCCCGGTGTAGAGAATCAGCACCGGATCGTGGTCCCCCACGCTGTCGGCGACCGCGGGTTCGGCGTCGCTGCCCGAGGCGATAAGCTGCTCGTACTCGCCGCCGGGGCCGAAGCGCAGCCAGCGGGGCAGCGTCAGCTGTGTGCCGAGGGCGTCGACGACCTCGTCGAAATCACCGGCATAGGCCAGGGCGCGGGGCTCGCCGTCCTCGATGATGCGGGCCAGTTCGGCGGTGCCGAGGCGCCAGTTCAGGGGCTGGAGCACCAGGCCCACGCGGGCGCAGGCGAAATAGAGCTCCATGTACTCGATGCAGTTCTTCGAGAGAACGGCGATGCGGTCGCCTTTCTCCGCACCGAGGCTGTCCAGGAGGCCATTGGCGAGGCGCCGCACGCGTTCGTCCAGCTCGCCGTAGCTGATCCGGCGGTCGTTGGGGATATCGATGAGCGCCGGTATACTGGGCTGCATGCGTGCCGTTTTCGCCGGGATGCGACCGATATTCATGGCGGCGTCAGTAAGCCTTCTCGAGTTCGAGGTGCCGGCGCACCAGTTCGCACCGCGCGCCGTCGACGATCACCTCGTCGCGGTAGACGCCGGTGCACAGCAACTGCGCTTCGCCGTGCTCCGTGGCGAACAGCGAGAGGTAGGAAACGACGGCAATGGCACCGGCCACCGTCGCCTCGTCCGCCGGCGGATAAAACACGTTCGACACGACGTGGCGGCGCTTGTCCGTCTGCTCGTCCCAGGCGCCGCGCATCAGGCCCATGATGCCCTCCCGGCCCTCGAAGGGGCCGATCAGGTCACCACCGGCGATGCGCAGGGTAAACACCGCATCCTCGGCAAAACAGGCGGCAAGCATGGCGTCCTGCTGCTCGTCGAGCGCGAAGGCGGCACGCGATAGCAGATCGCCGATGACAGCACGCGCTGCAGGGTCGGGGGCGGGCGTGGCGATGGCCATACGCAGATCCTCTGGTCGCTTATTCGACTTATGGGGCCAAGGCTAAGCATTATTTGAAGAAGATTCAAACAATTTTTTTTGGTAGCGTTGCCCGGCCCACGCAAGGAAGCCACTCCCTTGAACAGCACCGCAAGCGCGCAACAGGCCCCCCGGAGCAGCCGCCAGGCACGCAGTGCCGAGCGTCGGCGCCGGATCTTCCAGGCACTGCACGACTGTGTCATCGACAAGGGCTACACGCGCACGACCCTGGCGGACATCGCCACCGGTGCCGGTATGTCGGCGAGCCACCTGCTCTACTACTTCCGCGGAAAGGAAGACATCCTCGAGCAGTATTTCGAGAACGTGTCGGAGAAGTTCCTCGCCCGTATCGGCGACCGGGGGGACGCAGGCGCCCGGGATCGCATCGAGCACCTGGCCGACCTGTGGTTCCGCGGCGAGGCCAGCACGCGGACCGAGATCGGCTTCATGCTCGAGTGCTTCGGCGCGGCCGTGCACGACGAAGTCCTGCGCGTGACCAAGGCCGAGTTTGACCTGCGCTGCAAGGACCACCTGGCCGCCATCTTCGAGGCCGCGCCAGCCTGTTACCTCGGTGACGACCGCGACGCCGCGGAGGTCGCCTACGCGATGATGATCGGCCTGCGGTCCGCGGTCTACTTCGACCAGGCCATGGACCTGGCGACCGCCCACCGCATCTTCCGCGATACCCTGCTCAAGATCGCCTCGCTCTAGGCAGCGGCGCCCCCTCCCACCCGCAACCATGCGGGCTCAAATTAGATTCCATTTCGATACCTACAGTCGCGCGCAAGGTGCGGCGCATCCCCGCCCGGCGGGCGTCTGCCGCGAGAAAAATTTCTTATTAGCACTTGCAAAAATCCAAATTGGTACTATTATCTTTCCGTAACACTCAATGTTACATATCTACACACTTCCTGAATCCTGGAGGATACCGTGAAACACTTCACCTGGCTGGCCGTCCTTGCCAGCGCCCTGGCCGCCGCGGAACCGCCGGCTGCGGCGCCGGACGCCCCGGTGGTCGATATGGCCGTACTCGAGCTCGAGCCCGCGGCAGACGATGCCTTCGGCGCCCCGCTCAAGCGCATTGCCGAGGAACTGGACCGCGCTCTGGAACTGCAGCTGGCGCCCAAGGACGATGCACCGGACCCCGAGGCTGACTACGTCGCGTCGCTTCGCTGACCGCCTGCGGCGGCAATCCGGCCGCGCGCTTGCCGGCACCGGACCGATGGCATAGAATCGCGCCCTCTTCCGGGCCGGCATAGCTCAGTTGGTAGAGCAACGCATTCGTAATGCGTGGGTCGGAGGTTCGAATCCTCTTGCCGGCACCATTTTTCCCCGGTCCAGGCAGCGTCCCCGGCCGGGAGCCTGCCCGCCCTTACCGCTGCGCCTCCGACAGGCCCGGACCGACCGTGCGCTTGAAGGCCGTTGCCTGGCACTGGCACCGCGCGGCCCCGCGCTCGCAGGTCTGTCCGTGCCTCTGGCCCGTACCAAGCTCACACCGTGCTGTAGTTGATTATGCTCGACGCCCTCGACCCCATACTGCTGGCCCGCGCCCAGTTCGCCTTCACGGTCGCGTTCCACTTCATCTTTCCGTCCCTGTCCATCGGCCTGGCCAGCTATCTCGCCGTGCTCAACGGCCTCTGGCTGTGGACTCGCGACCAGAGCTATCTGACGCTGTACCGGTTCTGGATCCGCATCTTCGCCCTCGTTTTTGCCATGGGCGTGGTCTCCGGCATCACCATGTCCTATCAGTTCGGCACCAACTGGTCGGTGTTTTCCGACCGCGCGGGGCCGGTCATCGGCCCCCTGATGGCCTACGAAGTGCTCACCGCCTTCTTTCTCGAGGCAGGCTTCCTGGGCATCATGCTGTTCGGGCGGGAAAAGGTCGGTGAGCGGCTGCACATGCTGGCCTGCGCCATGGTCGCCTTCGGCACGGCGCTCTCCGCCACGTGGATTCTCGCCGTCAACAGCTGGATGCAGACGCCGACGGGTTACGAGGTCGCCGCGAACGGGCAGTTTATGCCCACAGACTGGCTGGCGATCATCTTCAACCCGAGCTTCCCCTACCGCCTCGCGCACACCCTGACCGCCGCCTACCTGACCACGGCGTTCATGGTCGGCGGCGTGGCTGCCTGGCACCTGCTGCGCGGGCATGGGCACAGCGCGCCGGTGCGGCGGATGTTCTCCATGGCCCTGTGGATGGCGGCGCTGGTCGCCCCGCTACAGGTGCTCATCGGTGATCTGCACGGCCTCAACACGCTGGAGCACCAGCCGGTCAAAGTGATGGCCATGGAGGGGCACTACCAGAGCCACCCGGAGGGCGCACCGCTCATCCTCCTCGGCCTACCCGACTCCGCGGCCGGCGAGGTGCGCTACGCGCTGGAAATCCCCAAGCTGTCGTCGCTGATCCTGAAGCATGATCTCGATGCGCCGCTGGCGGGCCTCGACACGGTGCCGCCGGAAGCGCAGCCGCCCGTGGGCGTGGTGTTCTGGGCCTTCCGGATCATGGTGGGGCTGGGACTGGCCATGGCAGGGCTCGGGCTGTGGAGCCTCTGGGCCCGCTACCGCGGGCGCCTCTACGAGGACCGCTGGCTGCAGCGGGCCGCTGTCGCCCTCGGGCCGTCCGGCCTGGTGGCGGTGATTGCCGGCTGGGTCACCACGGAAGTCGGCCGCCAGCCCTGGACGGTCTATGGCGAGCTCACCACCGCCGCTTCGGCATCGCCGATCGCGGCGCCGGCCGTCGCGACCTCCCTGCTGGTGTTCGCCGTGGTCTATTTCCTGGTCTTCGGCGCCGGGATCTTCTACGTGCTCCGGCTGATGGCCCAGGGTCCCGATGGGGTCGGCGGCCCGCCCACGGATGGCCCCCTGCGCACGGCGGGCACCGTGCCAGCGGTTCAGTTCCAGGAGGTCGCGCCAACCGGAGGTACCTCGTGGAGCTGACGATCGCCTGGGCAGGCCTGCTGGTGCTTGCCATTTTCATCTACGTTGTGCTCGACGGCTTTGACCTCGGCATCGGGATGCTCTTCGCCGCCTTCCCCGCACGCCGCGACCGCGACCTGCTCATGAACTCCGTCGCGCCGGTCTGGGATGGCAACGAGACCTGGCTCATCCTGGGCGGCGGCGGCCTCTTCGCCGCCTTCCCGATGGCCTACGGCATCTACATGACCGCGCTGTATACGCCGATCATCGCCATGCTGCTGGCCCTCGTGTTCCGCGGCGTGGCTTTCGAATACCGCTGGCGCACGGAGCGCTGGCGGCGCTGGTGGGACCGCGCCTTCATCCTCGGCTCCGCCGTTGCCGCCCTGGCCCAGGGTATCGCCCTGGGCGCCGTACTCCAGGGGGTAAGCGTGGACGGGCGCAGCTATGGCGGGGGCTGGTGGGACTGGCTGACGCCCTTCACCGTGCTCACCGGTGTCGCCGTGGCGGTAGGCTACCTGCTCCTCGGCGCCTGCTGGCTGGTGCTGAAGACGGAGGGCGAGGTCCATGACCGCGCGCGGCGCATCGCCGTAATCACCGGCGGGATCACGGTGGCCATGATCGGTGCCGTGAGCCTCGCGACGCCTTTCCTGGAAGCCGCCTACTGGACCCGCTGGTTCACCCTGCCGACGGCCGCCGTTGCCGCGCCCGTGCCTCTCCTCGTCGCGGTGCTCAGCATCTGGCTCTACCGTTCCCTCACCCGCGACGGCCACGACCTCGCCCCCTTCCTGCTGACCCTCGGGCTGTTCGCACTTTGCTTTGTCGGGCTGTGCATTTCCCTCTGGCCGTACATCATCCCGACCTCGGTGACACTCTGGGAGGCGGCCGCACCGGCCTCGAGCCAGTGGTTCATGCTCGTCGGCGCTCTCGTCATGCTGCCGCTGATCCTCGGCTACACCGGCTACGCCTACTGGGTATTCCGCGGCAAGCTGGACCCGGACGAGGGCTACCACTGATGGGCGGGCAGCCGCTGCCGTCCGCCCTGCGGAGGGTGTGCTGGTTCATCGGCCTCTGGGTGGCCGGCGTGCTGGCGGTGGGGGCGGTGGCGCTCCTGCTGCGCGCCCTGCTGCTCCCCGCCTAGCAGCGCGCGAAGCGGTCCGTCGCCGCCACCAGCGCGGCCGCGTTGCCGCCGTCGAAGGCGGAGTGGCCGGCATCGGGCACGAGGTGGAAATCCGCTTCCGGCCAGGCCCGGTGCAGCTCCCAGGCGGTCACCGGCGGGCACACCACGTCGTAGCGGCCCTGTACGATCACGGCCGGAATAGGGCGGATGCGGTCGATCCCTTCCAGCAACTGGTCGGGGTGCTCGAAGAACCCGCCGTTGACGAAGTAATGGCACTCGATGCGCGCCATGGCCAGCGCCGCCGCTGGCGCATCGAGCTGCGCCACGAAGTCCGCCCGCGGCCGCAGGAAACTCGTGGACGCCTCCCAGACAGACCAGGCGCGCGCCGCCGCCAGCCGCTCGTCCTCGTCCGGACCGGTCAGCCGCCGGTAAAAGGCCTGCACCAGGTCGTCGCGCTCCGCCGCCGGGATTGGCGCGAGGTAGGCCTCCCAGGCATCCGGGTACAGCTCACTCGCCCCGTACTGATAGAACCAGCGGATCTCCTGCTCGCGCAGGAGGAAGATGCCGCGCAACACCAGCTCGCTGACCACGTCCGGGTGGGCCTGCGCATAGGCGAGCGACAGCGTACTCCCCCAGGAGCCACCGAAGACCAGCCAGCGCTCAATAGCGAGGGTGTCCCGCAGCCGCTCCATGTCGGCGACAAGGTCCCAGGTGGTATTGGCTTCCAGCGACGCATGGGGCCGGGACCGGCCACAGCCGCGCTGGTCGAAAAGCACGATGCGGTAGCGCTCGGGGTCGAAGAAGCGCCGCGCGTCCCTGCCCGCCCCGCCCCCCGGGCCGCCGTGCACGAAGAGGCAGGGCTTGCCGGCCGGGTTGCCGCACTGCTCGTAGTAGACCTCGTGGCCATCGCCAACGGTAAGCCAGCCATGGTCATAGGGTTCGATGGGGGGATACAGGGCATCCATGCGCAAACGCTCTTTCGTCGGGTTGCACCATGATGACCCCTCCGCGGCAGGGCCGGCAAGGTTCTGCGCGAGCGATGCTCAGAAGGCGAGCGACTGCTGTCCCGGCCGGGGCTCACGGACCCCGGCTGCCGGCGGCTCGGGCGCTGCCAGCGCCGAGAGCGCGATACCGAGCAGCCGGATCCCACGCGCCGGCGGCAGCAGCGGTGCAATGGCGGCAGACGCCAGCTCGCGCAGCCGCTCCGGCGTCTGTACGGGCACGGCCACGGAACGCGCCCGGGTCAGCAGCCGGAAATCGGAGTACTTCACCTTCACCGTCACGGTCCGCCCGCGCAGCGGCTGCCCCTCGACCCGGGTCCAGAGCGTGGCGGCGATCCGGTCCAGCGCCGCGTGCACGGCGGCGCTGTCCTCGAGATCCTCGCCGAAGGTACGCTCCGCGCCGATGGACTTGCGCTGCCGCTCGGGCCGCACCGGGCGCTGGTCCTCGCCCCGGGCCGCGCCGTAGAGGTAGCCGGCAAACTTGCCGAAATGCTGCTCGAGGAAGGCCCGTTCACAGGCCCGCAGGTCCGCCCCCGTATGGATCCCCAGCCGCGCCATGCGCTCGGCGGTGCGCGGCCCCACGCCGTGAAAGCGGCGCACGGGCAGCCCCGCGACAAACGCGGGCCCCTGCGCCGGTGTGATGACGCAGAGACCGTCCGGCTTGTGCTGGTCAGACGCGATCTTGGCCAGGAATTTGTTGTAGCTGACGCCCGCGCTCGCCGTCAGCGCCGTCTCCTCGCGGATGGCAGCCCGGATGGCCTGCGCCGTCGCCGTGGCACTGCCGAGCCCGGCTCGATCGACGGTCACGTCGAGGTAGGCCTCATCCAGCGACAGCGGCTCTACCTGGTCGCTGTAGCGTGCGAAGATCCCGCGGATCTGCCGGGAGATGTCCCGGTAGTGGTCGAAGCGCGGCTGGATGAACACGAGCCCGGGGCAACGGCGCTTCGCCGTGACCGAGGGCATCGCCGAGCGCACCCCGAACACCCGCGCCTCGTAGCTCGCCGCCGCCACCACCCCCCGCCGCGCCGAACCGCCGACCGCCACGGGCCGCCCCCGCAGCGACGGGTCGTCCCGCTGCTCTACGCTGGCGTAGAACGCGTCCATGTCGACGTGGATGATCTTGCGCGGCGCGCCTTCCGCTTCCTCGCTCATGCGTGAATCTTAGCCCAGCACCGCTCACGGAAAGAAACCATCGCACGGTTCCGGGGTCAGGGCGGGATACTGCTCTCAGTCGCTCCCCGATACACGCTTTGTGAGAGCAGTATCCCGCCCTGCCCCCTGGGCGCCCCGCGTAGTTCCGACTCGGTCGACCTTCCACTACGGGTAGGGGCGGATGGTGGAGAGTGCCCCCACAAAGCGTGTATCGGGGAGCGACTGGGGGCACTCTCCAGCATCCGTCCCGGCACTGCGCGATGCCCCAAAACAAAACGGGCGCCCCGGTGGACGCCCGTCCCTTGTCGTTACCTGCGGGTCTAGAACCGATAGGTGCCCTGGAGCGCGTAGGTAGCCGGCCGGTCGAGGAACTTGTAGTAGGCCATGCCCGTGCCGCCGGTCAGCGTGCCGGCGAGGGGCGCCTCGCCGCCGTAGATGACGACATCCTCGTCCGTCAGGTTCTGGCCGACGAAGGCGAGCTCCCACTGCCCGGAGGGGGCACCGACCGCGACGCGCAGGTTCACCTTGGTGAAAGAGTCCTGCTCGCTGCGCGGGTCCAGCGTCGGGTTGTAGGTGTAGGAATCGCTGTAGTTGAGGTCCAGGGTGGTGCGCAGTTCCAGGCTGTCACCCAGCGGCATCACGTAATCGGCGATGAGCGATCCCGTCCACTCGGGCGTGTATTCCTTGCGCTTGCCGGTGGCGTCGCAGGTGACACCGTCGGGCTGCACGGCGCCCGGGTCCAGCACCTGTTGGCCGAAGTAGCACTGGTTGTTCTTGAAGTCCGTGTATTCGAAGTCGAGGTAGGCGACGGCGGCGCTCAGGGTGAGGCCCTGGGTGACCAGCCAGCGGCCGTCCATTTCCACACCGGAAATCTCCGCCTCGCCGGCGTTGCGGACATTGAAGCCGAGGACACCGTCGAACTGGCTCGTCTGCAGGTTCGTGTACTCCGTGTAGAAGGCGGCGATGTTGAGCTCCGCCGTGTCGCCGATGCCCATCTTCGCACCCACCTCGAAGCTCTCGGCAGACTCGTCCTCGAACTCGAAGACGCCGACGATATCGAGGCCACGGCCCAGGTTCTGGGCGTTGACGACATTCGGGTCCGGATGGCCGTTGGAGCGGATGTCGAAGCCGCCGGCCTTGAAGCCCTCCACGTAGGTTGCGTAAAGCATCATGTCGTCGGTGGCGTCCCACTGCAGCGTGACCAGCGGGTTGAACTCCTCCTCCTTGCGCTTGCCGGAGATCGTGTCGTAGGGCTCGATGCTGAAGGCGCCGAAGAGCGGGTTCAGGCCCCAGAGCACGTTCGGCGTCTGGCCCGTGGGGTCCGTCGCCGGGGTCGGCTGGTCGTCGGGGCCGAAATGCACCTGCGACTTGGTCGCCGTCTTCTCCTCCTCGCTGTAGCGGCCGCCGAGTACCAGGCGGAAGGTATCGGAGATGTTCCAGGTCACCTGGGCGAAGGCTGCCCACATGTCACTTTCCTGGTCCGCGAAGCGCCGCGTGCGGATATTCGAGAACGCCGGATTGAGGAGCCGCAGGAGGCTGTTGTCCATCACGTTGATGGAGTCCTCGAAGTCCAGCTCGTTGGTCTGGTAGTAGAGGCCGGCGATGTAGTCGAGGGTCTCGCCGCCCGGCGAGGTCACGCGGATTTCCTGGCTGAACTGCTCGAAGGCCTCGTCCTGCAGGGCGTTGAAGATCGTCGCACTGGTGAAGTCGCAGTCGCAGTCCTGCTGGAATTCGTATTCGAGGTAACCGGTGGTCGAGGTCAGTGTCAGGCCGCCGAGGTCGTAGTCGACCTTGAGTACGAACACATCCGACTGGTTGTCGTGAAAGTCACTGTTACCGCCGCGGACGCGGTTGAGTTCACCGTCCGACCCGGTATAGGTAACCGGCGGCTGCAGGCCGAGCACGCCGTTGGCGAGGCCGACGAAATTGTCCAGGGCGGTGATGTAGTCCGTGCCCTGCCCGGTGCCGGCGAGGTCCTCGCGCACGATACTCTGCGTCAGCTCGACGTTGCGTCCGTTGTCATCGAAATCCGAGTGCTCGTACTTGGCCCACACGGAGAGCTGCTGCGTCGGCTCCCACAGCAGGGAGCCGCGGTAGACCATTTCCTCTTCCTGTTTCTCGTCGTCGCCGGTGACCGTGTTCGTGTAGGGGCCCTCCACGTCGCGGTACATGAGCGACAGGCGGCCGGAAAGCGTGTCCGTGAGCGGCCCGGAGAGCACCACGCGGTAGTCCTGGCGCTCTTCCTCGGTCTCGTAGAGGGCCGTCACGGACCCCTCGAAGGTCTGCGTCGGCTTCGCGGTCACCATGCTGACGGCGCCGGCGATGCTGTTCTTGCCGAAGAGAATCGGCTGTGGCCCGCGCAGCACCTCGATACGCTCGAGGTCGAAGAGCGGCGAGCGCGCCAGCTGGCCCCGGCCGTAGTAGATGTTGTCCACGTACATGCCGGTGGACTGCTCGAAGCCCGGGTTGATACCGGAGCTGACGCCGCGGATCGTGATGTTGTTCGAGATGCCGCTCTGGTTCATGGAGAAGTTCGGCACGTAGGTCGTCAGCGCCTCGAGATTGCTGATGTTGGCCTCGACGAGCTTGTCGCCGCTGACGGCGCTGACGGAGATCGGTACGTCCTGCAGGCTCTCGGCCCGCTTCTGGGCGGTGACGATGACCTCCTCGAGCATCAGGTCCTGGGCCTGGGCACCGGCCGCCAGGGCCAGGGCGAGGCCGGCGACGAGCGGGCGGCGATGGGTGAGCAGAGGACGGACTTGCGCAGTGATCGGCATGGCATTTACCCCGTAGTTGTCGTTATATGGCCGGACCGCCAAAGCGGTCTTTTTATGCAACCGACACCAGCATAGCAAACCATCGCCGTGCCGTACCGCTAATTTTTGCCAATTTTACCGCCCTCCGGGGATGCCGGGGTCAGCCCGCCTGTTTCGGCCCCACCCAGACCTGCTGCGCATTGACGAAGGCGTGGATGCCGTGCGGTCCGAGCTCGCGCCCGTAACCGGAGCGCTTGACGCCGCCACTGGGCAGCCGCGGGTCGGTTTTCACGATGCCGTTGACGGCGACCTGCCCCGTGTCGAGGCTGGCGGCGATGGCCTCGGCGCGGCCGGTCTCCCCCCAGACCGAGGCGGCGAGGCCATAGCGGGTGTCGTTGGCCATGGCGATCGCCTCCTCTGCATCCGCGGCACGCAGGAGGGCCATGACCGGGCCGAAGGTCTCCTCGCGGGCCGCGGTCATCGCCTGGGTCACTTCCGTGAGCAAGGTGACCGGGTAGAAAAAGCCCTCGCCCGACGGCATTTCCCCGCCGAGGCGGCAGCGCGCGCCCGCAGCGATGGTCTCCTGCACCTGCCGGTGCAGGTTGTCGCGCAGGTCCTCGCGGGCGATGGGGCCGACATCGGTGCTTTCCTCGCGCGGGTCGCCGACGGTGAGGGCGGCGAGGCGCTCTTCGAGCAGCGCGGCGAGTTCGTCGTGGATCGCGTCCTCGACGATGATGCGCTTCGCTGCGATGCAGCTCTGCCCCGCGTTGATGATGCGCGACAGCGTGATCACGTCCGCCGCCGCCTCGAGCTCCGCACCGGCGAGCACGATGCACGGGTCCGAGCCGCCCAGTTCGAGCACCGCCGGCTTGATCTCGGCGGCGGCGAGGGCGGCCACCGCGGCACCGCCGCGATCGGAGCCGGTGAAGGAAACGGCCCGCACCCGGTCGTCCCGGATGACGTCCGCCACCGCCGCATGGTCCATGGGCAGGTCCTGGAACAGGCCCGCGGGCGCGCCGGCCTGCTCGAAGAGCGCCCCGATGGCGGCGGCGGAGGAAGGCACGTGGGCATCGTGCTTCATGAGGCAGGTATTGCCGGCCATGAGCGCCGGCGCCGCAAAGCGGAAGGCGAGCCAGAAGGGCGCATTCCAGGGCAGGACGCCAAGCACGGTGCCGATGGGCAGGTGCTGCACGTAGCTGCGGGTGGCGTCGGAGGGCAGGGTCAGCGGTTCGAGGTAGGCCTCGGCATGCTCCGCGTAGTGTTCCGCCGCCCAGGCCGCCTTCTCCACCTCGCCGCGGGCTTCGCGGATGGGCTTGCCCATTTCCTCGGTCATGAGCGATGCCAGCCCCTCGACATCGTCGCGCATGTGCCTGGCCACCGCCCGAAGCACGTCGCCGCGCTCGGCGAAGCTGGCGCGGCGCCAGTCCTGGAAGCACGCATGGCTCGCCGCGAGCGCCGCTTCCACCTGCGCCGCATCCGCGTAGGGTACCTCCCGGAGCAGGCGGCCGGTGGTCGGGTCAATCACTCTCTGCATGGGTGGCTCCTTTGTCCTCGCCGTTGGCTTTCACGGCGGACACCGGTGCGGCCTCCGCCGCCTTTCTGCCGCCGGCGGACTTGCCGCTGGCGGGCTTGACCACGAAATCCCGATCGAGACCGAAGAAACTCTCGCAGCCGTCGGCCGTCACATGAATCGTGTCGGAGATACCGACCGTCTTGTCCCCCTCCACGCCCCACATCCAGGGCAGGATGTGGAAGGTCATGCCTTCCTTCAGGACCCGCGAGTCGCCCTGCTTCAGGCTGATGATGTAGCCCTCGTCCCAGGAGGGCGGGAAGGCGATGCCAATGGAGTAGCCCGAGCGCGTGATGAGGCTCGCGCCGACCATGTTGTCGGTGATGATGTTGCGCACCAGGTTGTCCACGTCCGAGACGGTGAGGCCGGGCTGTACCTGCTCGTGCACCTCGTCGAGGGCGAACTTCATGCGTTCCTGCGCCTGCGCCATCGCGCCCGTGAGCTCGCCGCAGATCACGGTGCGCATCATCGCCGTGTGGTAGCGCCGGTAGCAGCCGCCGACCTCCATGAACACGTGCTCGCCGGGCTGCACCGTGCGCCCTTCCCAGGTGGCGTGGCCGATCATCGACCGCGGCCCGGAGACCACATAAGGCATGACCGCCGGGGGCTCGCCGCCGGCGCGAAACATCGCCGAGGAAATGGCGGCACCGATCTCGTTCTCGGTTACACCGGCCTCGCAGGCCTCGAAGCCCGCCCGCATGCCGGCCTCCGTGGCCTTCGCCGCCCGGCGCATGATCTCGAGTTCCGCCGGCGATTTGCATACCCGGCCCTCCTCGACGATACCGAAGCAGTCGATCAGGCGGCCGTCGCGGAAGGTCGTGTGGATCGCGTCCTGGTGGTAGGCCGGGAAGAAATAGCTGTTGCGTTCATAGCCCACGGTCTTGTCGCTGAGGCCGAACTCCCGCAGCGCCTCCACCAGCATCTGGATCGCGTCCCCCGTATCCGGGTAGGGCCGGGTCTTCTCCACCCAGGTGCGGGCGTGGATGTTCGACTCCTCCAGATGCCGGGTGATCATGAAGGGCTCGTCGTCCAGGGGGACGACCAGCGCCTGGAAAAAGGAGTACCCGGTCGTCTGGTAGTCCGTCAGGTACATGAGGTTTTCCGGGTCCGTGATCACTACCGCGTCGAGGAGCCGGGCCGCCATGCGCTCGCGCAGCTCGCGCAGCCGGCGCTCGTACTCCTCGAAGGGAAAGGTCATGTCATCGCGCTGTCTCATCGCTCCTCCAGAACGGCCTCCAGGTTGCGCAGCAGGGTGTCGAGACCCTCGTCGAGGTCTTCGTCGGGAATCGTGAGCGGCGGGATCAGCTTGAAGGTCGAGCCAAGGGTGCCGCTGGCGCCGATGAGCAGACCGTCCTGGAAGCAGCGCGCGCAGACCTCCTTGGTAATGGCGCCGTCGCCGACATCGAGAGCCTGCATCATGCCCTTGCCGCGCACCTGCATCGGGTGGTCCCTGCCATCGGCAAAGGCCTGCAGCCGCTCGGCCATGCGCTGCCCCTTGGCGGCGACCTCCTTCATGAGCACGTCGTCGTCGAAGTAGGCGAGCGCCTCGCGGCCGGCGACAAAGGACAGGCCCTGCCCGCGGAAGGTCCCCGTGTGTTCCCCCGGCTGCCAGTGATCGTCGTGCTCGGGCTTGACCAGGTTCATGGCCAGGGGCGTGCCGAAGCCGCCGATTCCCTTGGCCAGCGTGATGATGTCCGGGTCGAGCCCCATGCCGTCAAAGCTGAAGTAGGACCCGGTGCGGCCACAGCCGGCCTGGATATCATCGACGATGAACAGGGCACCGACGTCCCGCGCGAGTTTCTCCACCGCGCGCAGCCATTCGGCGCTGGCCACGTGCACACCCCCCTCGGCCTGGATCGCTTCGACCAGGAACGCGGCCGGCGGCTCGAGGCCGGAGGAGGAATTCTCCAGCTGGCCGCGCAGGGCGTCCAGGGAGGCCATGCCACAGCCCTTGTTGCAGCCGAGGCAGACTTTCTCGCAGCCAAAGGGCTGCCGCAGCACGTGCTCCAGGGGGACGCCGGCCGCATTGCGGAAATAGCTGTTCGCCGTGGCGGCGAGGGAGCCCAGGGTCATGCCGTGGAAGCCCGAGGTGTAGGCCACCACGGACCGGCGCCCCGTGACCCGGCGCGCGAGCTTGAGCGCTGTTTCGACGGCGTTGGTGCCCGTGGGCCCCATGAACGTCATGCGATGGTTCATGTCCCGGGGCTTGAGGATCGTAGCGACGAAGGCCTCAAGGAAGTCGCGCTTGGCCGTGGTGTGCATGTCGAGGCTGTGGGCGACACCGTCGGCCTCGATGTAGTCGATGATCGCCTTCTTCATGCGCGGATTGTTGTGGCCGAAGTTGAGCACGCCGGCACCGGCAAAGAAATCGATGTAGGACTTGCCGGCCTCATCGACCTGGCGCGCGTTGGACGCGGACTTGAAGACCGTGGGGTAGAGACGGCAATAGCCGCGCAGCTCGGATTCCCACTGTTGAAAGACGTCGACTCCCTCGGGAGCGTTCATGGCTGTATTCATTGCCTTTCCTCTGTCGTTTCTGTCGTTGAGTCGTCGGGTAGCGGGTGCGGCCGGGCAGCGGCCGGCAGGGGCGCCCCCGCAAGGCGCGCGTAAACCCGCGCCATGGGGGCGATCAATGCATCATTGAAGTCATAGCGGGCGCTGTGGCACGGCACCTGGTGACGGGTTTCGTCACCGCCCGCGCCGACGAGCGCGAACGCCCCCGGGCGCTCCCGGAGGTAGTAGCTGAAGTCCTCGGAGGCCATGATCGGCAGGCGCGTCTCCCCATCGAGCACGGCCGGCCCGAACTCCGCCGCCAGGGCACCGCGGTAGCAGGCCGCCTCCTCCGCGTGGTTCACCGTGGGGCCATAGCGCGGGAACAGCTCCACCTCGCAGTCCACGCCGTAACCGGCGGCGGTGCCCGTAGCGATCTCGGTCATCAGGTCGCCGAGGCGGCTGCGGTCGCGGTCGTCGGCGATGCGGAAGCTGCCCTCGATCACCGCGTCATCCGGGATAACGGTCGGGTTGCTGCGCGCATCGATGGACGTGACGCTGAGCACCGTCGCCGCCTGTGCCGGCAGGCGCCGGCTGACGATCTGCTGCAGCGCCTGTACCACCGCGGCGGCCGCCAGCACCGGGTCGCGGCAGAGTTCCGGCTGGCTTGCGTGACCACCCGCACCGCGCAGGGTCAGGCGATAGGTGCCGTTGCCCGCCATCACCACCCCGTCCGGGCAGACGGCGCGGCCGAAGGGAATGGCCGGCCAGTTGTGCCAGCCGAAGACGGCATCGACCCCTTCCAGGGCGCCGTCGGCAATCATCCGCGCGGCGCCGTGCCCGCCCTCCTCTGCCGGCTGGAACAGGAGCGTTACCGGTCCCGGCAGGCGGTCCTCCACCGTGGCGAGCCAGGCGGCGGCGGCGTAGAGCGTGGCCGTGTGGCCATCGTGCCCGCAGGCGTGCATGCAGCCCTCGCGCCGCGAGCGCCAGGGCAGCTCAGTCTGTTCGTGGATCGGCAGGGCGTCGAGGTCGGCGCGCAGGGCGAGATGGCGGCCGCCGGCAGCGGGCGCGAGGGTCGCCACGGTCCCCGTGTCGGCACAGGGCCGCCAGCGCAGGCCGAGTTCGTCCAGGCCGGCCCGCACCCGCGCGGCCGTGTCGTGCTCCGCCCAGGTGAGCTCCGGCTCGGCGTGCAGCGCCCGCCGCAGATCGATGGCGCGCGCCACGGCGCCGTCCCAGGCAGCCGCACTCATGGCGCACCCCGCAGGGCCCGGCCCACGAGCCGACAGATCCTGTGAGGGGCGATCAGCATGCCCCTACCCTAGGGGTCCCTGCGCGGCACTGCAAGTGTTGCATCGGGTCGGCACGGGGCGGCGCCCGCAGCATCCGGCCGTGGCCTTGGCGGGCCGCAGGCGCTAAGGTATGCGCTCCGCAAGCATCACCGCCCCGGAAGAAGTCACAAGTTAAGAAGTCACAAGAAAGAAGTTACAAGGAAGTCTCCATGTTCGAGTTCAGCGAGCAGTCCCGTGACCTGCAGGTGCGCCTGCAGGCCTTCATGGATGAACACATCTACCCCAACGAGCACACCTTCGCGGAGCAGCTGGCCGGCGCGGAGAACCGCTTCGCCCCGGTCCCCATCGTCGAGGAGTTGAAGGAGAAAGCCCGCGAGGCCGGGCTCTGGAACCTCTTCATTCCGCCTTCCCTCGCGACGTTCTGCGACCACGGTGGCATCAGCAACTTCGACTATGCGCCACTGGCGGAAATCATGGGCCGCGTGCTCTGGTCGCCGGAGGTGTTCAACTGCAATGCCCCGGACACCGGCAACATGGAAGTGCTGATGAAGTACGGCACCGAGGCCCAGCAGGAGCGCTGGCTGCGGCCGCTGCTCGACGGCGAGATCCGCTCCGCCTACGCCATGACCGAGCCGCAGGTCGCCTCCTCCGACGCCACCAATGTTCAGCTCTCCATTGTTCGCGACGGCGACGAGTGGGTCCTGAACGGGCGCAAGTGGTTCATCACCGGGGCGATGTACGAGCGCACCGGTATCTTCATCGTCATGGGCAAGTCGGACCCGGACAACCCCAACCGCCACCAGCAGCAGTCCCAGGTCCTGGTTCCCCGCGGTACCCCGGGGCTGGAGGTGCTGCGCCCGCTCACTACCCTCGGCTACGACGACGCGCCCCACGGCCACGCCGAGCTGCGCTTCAACGACGTGCGCGTGCCGCTGGAGAACATGCTCCTCGGCGAGGGGCGCGGCTTCGAGATCGCCCAGGGCCGCCTTGGCCCGGGGCGCATGCACCACTGCATGCGCCTCGTGGGCGCGGCCCAGCGCTCCCTCGAGCTCGCCTGCCGGCGCGTGACCCGGCGCGAGACCTTCGGCCGGCCCCTGGCCAAGCACCAGTCCATCCGCGAGGGCATCGCGCAGAGCTTCGCCGAGATCGAGATGATGCGCATGCTGGTCCTCAAGGCCTGCAAGCGCATGGACGAGGTCGGCGCCCAGGCGGCCCGCGACATGATCGCCGCGGCCAAGATCGCGGTGCCGCTGATGGCGCAGGACGTGATCGACCGCTGCATGCAGGTACACGGCGCCGGTGGTCTTACGGAGGATTACATGATGGCCGAGGCCTTCAGCTATGCCCGCTGGTGCCGCCAGGCGGATGGCCCCGACGAGGTGCACATGATGGCGCTCGGCAAGCAGGTGATCGAGCGCTACAGCCATGAAGACTGAATGAGCAACAGCAAGGCGAACTGTTCACACCCCCAGCTACCTGAAGATAAAAGGAGAAACCTCGTGAGCGAAGAAGCAGAAGTCCTGACAGAAGTCCGTGAAGGCGTCCTGATCATCACCCTGAACCGCCCGAAGGCGAAGAACGCCGTCAACAAGGCGACCGCCGAGGCCGTGAGCGCGGCCCTCGATCAGCTCGAGAGCGACGACAACCTGCGCGTCGGCATCATCACCGGCGCCGGCGGCACGTTCTGCTCCGGCATGGACCTCAAGGCCTTTGTCACCGGCGAGATGCCGATGGTCGAGGGTCACGGTTTCGCCGGACTGGTCGAACGGCAGCTGAGCAAGCCGCTGATCGCGGCCGTCGAGGGCTATGCCCTGGCCGGCGGTTTCGAGGTCGCCATCAGCTGTGATCTCATCGTCGCCGCCGAGGACAGCAAGTTCGGCATCCCGGAGGTGAAGCGGGGGCTTGCCGCCGCCGCGGGAGGCCTGGTCAAGCTGCCGAAGCAGGTACCGCCCCGGCTGGCCATGGAGCTCGCCCTCACCGGCGACTTCATCGGCGCCGAGCGCGCCGCCGCCATCGGGCTGATCAACAGCGTGGTGGCACCGGGCAAGGCCCTCGAGGCCGCCATCGCCCTCGCGTCGAAAATCGCGGCCAACGGGCCCCTCGCCGTCGCCCGCAGCAAGCAGGTCATCGCCGCCGCGCAGGACTGGAGCAGCGAGGAGATGTTCGACCGGCAGAACGCGCTGCTCAAGGACGTACTCTCTAGCGAGGACGCCATCGAGGGTGCCACGGCCTTTGCCGAGAAGCGCGCCCCCGTGTGGAAAGGCAAGTGAGGGCATGACCATGAATGAAGCCTGGATCATCGACGCCTGCCGCACCCCCCGGGGCATCGGCAAGAAAGGCAAGGGGGCCCTCGCCCACCTGCACCCGCAGCACCTCGGCGCGACCGTGCTCGCCGCCCTCGCCGGGCGCACCGGCATCGACACCGCCGAGGTGGACGATGTGATCTTCGGCACCAGCACCCAGCGTGGCCAGCAGGGCGGCGACCTCGCCCGCATGGCTGCGCTGGACGCGGGCTACGACGTGCGCTCGTCGGGCGTGACCCTGGATCGCTTCTGCGGCTCCGGCATCACCAGCGTGAACTTCGCCGCCGCCTCGATCATGAGCGGCATGGAGGATCTCGTCGTCGCCGGCGGCTGCGAGATGATGTCGACCTTCGGCTCGGACCCGACCCAGTCGCCCTTCATCGACAGCGACAACCTGCGGCTGCGGGCGAAGCATCCGCAGCCGCACCAGGGGCTCTGCGCCGACACGATCGCCACCCTCGAGGGCATCGACCGCGAAGCGCTGGACCGGCTCGCGCTCACGTCGCAGCAGCGGGCCGCCCGTGCCGTCGAGGAGGGGCGCTTCGAGCGCAGCCTGGTACCCGTGCACAACCCGGACGGGAGCCTGGCGCTGGACCACGAGGAATTCCCGCGGCCCGACACCACGCTGGAAAGCCTCGCCGGACTGAAGCCGGCCTTCGAGGCGCTGGCGGACTACCCGCTGAACGATGAGGGCACCACCTTCCGCAGCCTGGTCCTTGCGGCCTACCCGGACCTCGCCATCAACCACGTGCACCACGCCGGCAACTCCTCGGGCGTCGTCGATGGCGCCGCTGCGCTGCTCCTGGCCTCCCCCGACTACGCGAAAGCCCACGGCCTCAAGCCCCGGGCCCGGGTCCGGGCCATGGCCAACGTCGGCGACTCGCCGGTGCTGATGCTGAACGCACCGGTACCGGCGGCGAAAAAAGTGCTCGAGAAGGCCGGCATGACCCTGGCCGACATCGATCTCTTCGAGATCAACGAGGCCTTCGCCGTGGTCGCCGAGAAGTTCATCCGCGACCTGGAGCTCGACCGGGAGCGGGTCAACGTGAACGGCGGCGCCATGGCCCTGGGGCACCCGATCGGCGCCACCGGCTCCATCCTGATCGGCACGCTCCTCGACGAGCTCGAGCGCCAGGACAAGCAGGTGGGCCTCGTGACCATGTGCGCCGCGGGCGGCATGGCCCCGGCGGTCATCATCGAGCGCGTATAGGCCATGGACCGTGAGCGGGACGAAGGCATGGACGCATCACCCGGACCGGCGCAGCCCGCGCCCTCGCCCTCGCCCCCCGGTCGGCCGTGGCACCGCCACTTCGAGACCGTCGGCTCGGTCATGGCCATCGTCGTCGGCCTGGCCGCGCTGTACATGAGCTGGGACCAGGGCCGGGTGATGCGCGCCGAGGTCGCGGCCTCCGTGTGGCCGGCGCTGCAGGTCGACGGCTTCGTCAACCGCGAGGCCGATGCCCTTCTCATCGGCGTCAAGGTGCAGAACGCGGGGGTCGGCCCGGCGCTGGTGCAGGGCATGACCCTGCGCCACAACGGCCGGCCCCTGGCGGACCTCGACGCCGTGGCCGCTGCCATGCCCGGGAGCGTGGAACAGCGCTCCGTGCAGACGCTGTCCGGGCGCATCCTTGCCGCCGGCGACAGTGTCGCTCCCTTCGTTTTCGCAATCCCGGCCGCCGATGGGCTCGACGCCGTGGAACTGCTGGAAGAGCTCGCCGCCCAGTGGGAGATCGGCGTCTGTTACTGCTCCAGCCTCGGCGACTGCTGGGAGACGAACGTGGATGCGTCCGTGCCCCGGCGGGTAGACCAGTGCCCGGCCGCCAGCGGACGCTTCTGACGTGACGGGCGGCAACGACGACACGCTGCTCGTCCTCGCCCCGGACGCGGCGGGGCTCGCAGCGCACCTGGAGGGCCGCCTGCACGATGGCCTGGAAGTGATCGCCTGCAGGGACAGCAACGAGGCACGCGACCGCGGCACCGGTGCCACCCTTGCCCTCGCGAATCCGGACCTCCTCGCCGGGGTGCTGGACGACCTGCCGCGGCTGCGCTGGGCCCAGTCCACCTGGGCCGGCGTGCGCCCGCTCGTCGACCATCCGCGGCGGGACTACACGCTCACCGGCGTTCGCGGCATCTTCGGCCAGGCCATGAGCGAGTGGCTCCTGGGCTGGCTCCTCGCGATCGAGCGCGGCATTCTGCGGCGCGGCCGGGCCACCCGCTGGGACGCCACGCGGGATGGCACCGTCGCGGGAAAACGCCTCGGCATTCTCGGTACCGGGGCGATCGGGCAGGCCGTGGCGCGGGCTTCCGCGGCGCTGGGTATCGAGGCCCGCGGGCTGAATCGCAGCGGCCATCCGTCCGAGGGCTTCAGGGAGACATTTCCCCTCGACGCTGCGCAGCATTTCGCCGCCAGCTGCGATTACCTGCTGGCCCTGCTGCCGGATACTCCTGCCTCATCGAGGCTGGTCAACGGGAAACTGCTCGCCGCCCTGCCCCGCGGCGCCATCTTCCTGAACGGCGGCCGCGGCAGCACCGTCGACACCGATGCCGTCGTGGCCGCCCTGGGGACCGGTCAGCTGCGCGCCGCCGTGCTCGATGTCTTTCCCGAGGAGCCGCTCGCCGACGACGACCCGCTCTGGGCCGTCGACAACCTCTACATCACCTCGCACACCGCCGCCCCCACGGACCCGGGCGCCATCGTCGAGCTGTTTCTCGCCAACCTTGCCCGCTACCGCGCCGGCGAGCCCCTCGCCGACGTGGTCGACTTCAGCCGGGGCTACTGAGCGGGGTCAGAAAGTCCACTGCAGGCCGACGCGGGCCGTCCAGGAGTATTCCTCGTACTGCAGCAGCCGGTCGCGGCCGGGGCCCTGCTGGTAGGCGATGTAGGGCTCGTCCGTCAGGTTGATGAACTGGCTGTAGAGCTTCAGCGAATCGCTGATATCGTAGTTCGCCGTCAGGTCCACCTGCAGGTGCTCGTCGACGTAGCGGTCCTCCTCCGGGTCGCCGCCGAGTTCGTCCAGGTACCTGTCGCGGTAGGCGGCCGTCAGGCGGATACTGAGGCGGTCCGTCTCGTAACCGAGGATGGCGTTGTAGGTATTCTCCGAGGAAGCCGGCAGGTCGATATCGCGCTCGCCGGTGTCGCCCTCGGCGTCCGTGTAGGTGTAGTTCAGGCCCAGCAGCAGGCCGTCAAAGGGCGCCGGCAGGAAACTGAACACCTGCTGGTAGTTCACCTCGAAGCCCAGGACCTGCGCGTCGTCGCCATTCTGGGGGATCACCGCCTCGGTGAACGGCACCCCGTTGAAAACGCCGTTGTAAGGCGGCGTGTCCTCATCGAAGACCGTGCTGAAGATGAAGTTCTCGATCTCCTTGTAGAAGACGCCGGCGGAGAGCACGCTCGCCTCGTCAAAGTACCACTCGACACTGCCATCGAAGTTGATCGCCTCGTAGGGATCGAGCGCGGGGTTGCCGAATTCACCCTCGCGGTCGCCGCCCGACTCCTCCACGGTGAAGATCGGCGCCAGCTGCTCCGGCCCGGGGCGCACGACGCTCGAGAAAAAGCCGGCGCGGAGCACAAGGTCATCGCGCGCATCGAAGCGCACGCTGAGGCTGGGCAGCCAGTTTGTGTAGCTGTTGTCATCCTGGGTGGGTGTGATGACGACGATGTCGTCCTCGAGGATCGCGCCCTGGTATTCGGTGCCCTCCTCGATGACCTCCGTGCGGTTGGCAGTCACGTCGTTTTCCGTGTGCTCCACGCGCAGACCGCCGATCACCGTCAATGCACCGGCGCGCCAGGTACCCATGAGGTAGCCGGCGGTGATGTCCTCGTCGACACTGAAGTCGCCGACGCTGGACTCGATGGCCGTATCGAGTTCGTTGAGCTCGAAGCGGCCGAGGTTCGCGTCGTTGAAAGCGCGCACCGCGCCCAGGTCCATGATCGGCGCCATGTTCTGCAGGCCGTAACTCTGGGTGCCGAGCACGTCGGCGATGGTGTAGTCGCCGTCGAAGTCCTCGAGGACGTCGATGGTGCCGTCGAACTCCTTGGTCCGGTCGCGGAGCTTGGCGCCGAACTTCACCTCGAGGTCGCCGCTGTCCAGCGTGAAGAAGCGCGTGGCGTCGAACTGCAGGGTGAGTTCCTCATCCTGCGACTTGGCGTCAACCACCTCGATCGCGTCCACCTCGTAGGTCGCCGGGTCGAAAAAGGCCCGACCGCCTTCGAAGACGCTGTAGCCCGGGAGATCATCGTCGCGATAGTCGAAGGCCAGGCCGAGAGCGCCCGGCTCCTCGAACCCGGCCACGAACAGCGTCGGATCCTGCGTGTCCTTCTCATGCTCTTCGGCGTACGCGTAGCTGGCGCTGTAGTCGAAGCTCCAGCGTTCGAGGCGCGTCTCGCCACCGATACTGAAGGTCTGGATCTCCTGGGCTTCGTAGCGGTCCTTCTGCTCCCGCTCCACCTCGATGGCGCCGTCCGCAGAGCGGAACACCGCGGAGTTCACGTCGCCGCCGCCGGGCGCTTCATCCAGCCCGATCACCAGGGCGCGCCGGGATTCGGTATCCTCGAAGAGGCTGTACATGGCGCGGGCGTAGAGCACGGTACTGTCGCTGGCCTGGTAATCAAAAGCCAGGGAGCCGCTGGTCCGCTCCCGGATCACATCGTAGTCCCGGTACTCGACGGTATCGGCATAGGCCACGCCATCCTCCGACACGTCCCAGCCGTCCGCCTCCACGTTATCCGTTGAGAACTCACGCTCCTGCCAGGAGAATCCGCCCGCCACGCCGAGCCGGTCGTTTATCGGAACGGTGAAGTCGACGACCGCCTTCGGCGAGTAGCGGTCGGCCAGGTCATTGTAGGACTGCTCGCCCTTGAGGGAGATGAACGGCTCCTCGACATCGAAGGCCCGCGTGGTCTTGATGTTGATGTTGGCGCCGATGGTGTCGGCATCCAGGTCCGGGGTCAGGGTCTTCACGACCTCGATGGACTCGACCAGTTCCGAGGCCACCACGTCCAGGGCCACGGCCCGGGTATCGGCCTCCGGCGACGGTACCCGCACGCCATTGACGGACGAGGAGTTCAGGCTCGGATCGAGGCCGCGAACCGCGATGAACCGACCCTCACCCTGGTCGTTGAGCACGTTGACGCCGGAGAGGCGTCGGACCGATTCGGCGACGTTCTGATCCGGGAAGTTGCCGATGGCGTCGCGGGTGATCACGCTCATGATGCGGTCGGACTCGCGCTGGCGCTCGATGGCGCCCTGCATCATCGCGCGCTGCCCGTAGACGTAGACTTCTTCCATGCGGTCCATGGCCTCACTGTCCGCGGCATCCTGCGCGAGTACCGGCAGGACGGAAGGTGAAAGCACGGCGGCCAGGGCGGCGGCGAGGGGGCGCTTGACGAAAGACATGCGGCAGTTCCTTTCCACGATAACTGCCCAGAGTCTTGGCCACGCGTGTTACCGCCTTATGACGACGGGCCCGCTTCGCCGGCAAATTCACGAAAGCTTCACGGTGCCGTCACCGGCCGGTCACGGCACCGTCACGAACCTGTCATGCACCGCAGGCGCCTATTCACCGGGAGCGAGCCCGAGCACGGCAGCTACCGCACGCCAGTCCACGAGCTTGAAATCCTGCGGGGCATCCGGCAGCCGGTTGCGGCCGTCCTGGAGGACGAGCAGGCCGGCCGGGTAGCCGGGCAGTGCTGCGCTGGTGACGTCCAGCCCATCGGTCTCGGAAACGCCGTCGATACCGCTGGCGAGGTCCGCGGTCACGCGAAAATCGCCAACCAGGGGATAACCCGGCTCGAGCGCGTAGACCGCAAAGCTGTTGCTGCCCTGGCTCGAAACGACCAGCCACGCCTGCGCACCGCGGCGATAGATGGCCATGCCCTCCACGTCCGGCACCAGCTGCTCGCCGGCCTCGATAACCAGCACCGGCGCCGCACCGTCCGGTTCCGCGCCGGCGACCCAGACGCCCGCGGACTCCTCGCCGAGATAGACCTGCGCAGTGACCGGGTCCGCCACGCAGCCCTCGGGCTGGCTCGGCAGGCGGAAGGCGCGCACGCGCTCGGCGGTCGGGCGCGCGAGCGTGCCGCCGAGGCGGTACTGCTCATAGCGGCCGTCAGTAGCATTAATAAAGACGTAAGCCGCGTCCTGCGCACCGTACATGCACAGTCCGTAGACATCGCTGAGCGCCGTGGGCACGTCGCCGAGATGACGGACGCTGCCCGCCTCGATGGCAAAGAGCGAGATGCTGTCACCGCTGCGGTTGCTGGCTGCCGCGAGCGCGGCGGAGCCATCGGCGAAGGCCACCGCGGGCAGGAGGTCCACGTTGTTGAGCCGACCCACCGCGAGGAACTGGCGCAGGGTGCCGTCGAGGCCGTAGACCGCAAGGCCCGCCCGCTTGTCCGTTCCCAGGATCAGGGGCTCGCCGGCACCCTCCGCCGGAACGTGGATCGCCGGGTCATCGGCGGCGTCACCGTAGCGGGCGACGGGGGCCGTCTCCGCGCTCGCGGTAATGGCGGGGGGATGCCGCTGCGCCGTGGCGGCCGCTGCCGGCGGAACGGAAATCCGGGTGCTTTGATGATCCGGGGCCGCCTCGTCGAAGAGCACGACGTCGACCGCATCCAGCGCGGGGGCGACGGCAAGGGCCGAAGGCTCGGCAAGGCCGGCCAGCGGCCACTGTGCCGGCGGTGCCGCGGCAGGCAGGTAATGCATCACAGCCGCGTCGCCGTCGAGGACCCAGAGGGCTCCGCGCTCGTCGACGGCAAGATCCGTGGCCTCCCCCGCGAGGCGGCCGGCCGGGCCACGGAGGAGTACCGGCTCCCGCTCGCGGTCGCCCTCCCAGGCCGCGTCGTAGCGCCATACCCCGACCGACTCCTCGGCGAGGTAGAGCCACTCCCGCGCGTCGTCCACGGCGCAGGCCTCCACCTCCGGCGCGCCGGGAAAGCGACGGAGGGGGCGGTCCACGAGCCCCCCCGAGGCGGCATCAAAGACTACGCGCTGCTCCACCTCGCCGCGGGCATCGACGATGAACAGGGAAACGTCACCGCCCTCCCGATGCCCGGCCAGGCACTGGGCGTCGGGGATGGCCGCTTCCGGCGTGATCGTCTGCTCCATCACGATACTACCGGTGGCGCGGTCGTAGGCGATGAGGCGAACGGTCCCCGCGTCCACGTCGATGGCGCTGACAAGCACGCTCCCGGCACCCTCTCTTCCCGGAAGCGGACGCGCGTCGAGGCTCTCGAAGCGGCCGGTGGCCAGCGGCTCGGGCTCGCCATCCACGAGGCGCACGAGCGCGCGGCCGGCGGCCACCAGCCACGTGCCCGCCCCGCCGGGCTCGGCGTGCAGTTCAGTAGCCCCGGCCGGCAGCGGGAGGGGCTCGAACGCCGGCGCCCCGGCAGCGAGCGCGCTGGCTTGGCCAAGGAAAAGAACGAGGCTGAGCGGCGCGAGCCGCAAACGTACCGCTGGGGACATGGCAGTTGCTCCGGGCTGAAGGAAAACCATGACTGCAGCACAGGAGAAAAAACGCCGCCACCGTGGCACTGTTACAAATTGAACGGGATCCCCGGTGCCCGGGCGAGCTGCGTACCGGGAAGGTCGCTTTCAGGCTATGACCGCGCCCTCGCGGTGGCGGCTCGCTCGCGTGGCCAGGCGAAGCGTGCAGGCCGATGTCTACCCTGATCGACAGCGGTCATGCAGCATGATCGGACTGACTGGCAGCTATCGGCTGTGATCTCAACCGGTCGAAAGCAGTCATTCGTCGGTCAGGTTGCGGCTGTCTGCCGGTCGCCGCATGACTGGAGAAAATCCGCGACTGCTCGCCAAAAATGCGCAGCTTACCGTGGCGGCCACGACGTGGTGTCGGCTCATGTAACGGGACAAGGTACTGCCACCGACCTGGTCACAAGAAAAACCACAGCATGAAAGCTCTCGGCACTGTCCTGGCATGCACTCTCCTTTCAATCCCGGCATCCGCCGTCGATCCCTCCCCCATGACCATGAGCATCACGCAGACAGACAGCACTCCACTACTGGATGGGCGGTGCCGTGCAAGTCAGTGGCAAGGTGCGGTCGGGATCAGCCTTCCGGCGGATGTGTCCTTACTGCTCATGCACGATGCTGACTCGATCTTCGTGTGCGCGAAGGGCAAGCCGGAAGACTTCACGACGCTTGATGTGTACCTTCGTGACGCCAGCACCGACTTGCTGTACAACTTGCATGTTTCGGCCCAGCTGGGTGAGCGCGTCATGGACGACGGCAACTGGAGCGAGATGACCTTCTGCAACCATCGAGCCTGGACTGCTTTCTGGGTGCCGTTCTCGGGTACTGAAGAGACTGATTGCTGCATCCGACCCCGGTTTCTGGAGGGCTCGCACAGAGAGGTGCGTGTGGTGCGGGGCCGATTCCCCGGTGAAGCCTTGAACATGATGTTCAGTGTCAGCGCTGTGCATCACGGCGAGAACGACCGGGCTGAACTACGTTACCCGAGGAACGCCCTGGATACCGATCCGGCCACCCGGGCAACGTTCACCCTTCATTAGCCCGGATCTTGCGCGAGGAGTGTCCAGGGGGCAGAAAAACGGCGGAGCCGTGTATGAGCGACAACCCGGCCAGCGGTGAGCTTTCGGTACTGGTAGCCGACATCGGCGGCAGCAACAGCCGCTTCGCGATCGCCACCCTTTCCGGGGGCTGGCCGCGGCTCAGCCATGGGGCAAGTTACGGCAACGCGGGTGTGCCGGACCTCGACACCCAACTTGCGCGCTACCTGGCGGAACGCCCCGGCCCCGTCCCTGCACGTGCCTGCCTGGCCGTGGCCGGTCCGGTGCACGGGCACCAGGCCCGGCTGACCAACCGCCCCTGGCAGATCGACCGGCAAACGCTGGCCGAGCACTTTGCCTTTGAGCATGTCACCCTGTTGAACGACTTCGCGGCGCTGGCACACGGGCTGGCCTTCCTGCCCGCCGGCGGCTGCAGCGTTCTGCAGGCCGGCGCACGCGACGCGAGCGGCCCCCTGGCCGTACTCGGGCCCGGTACGGGGCTCGGGGCGGCACAGGTCATTGCTCCCGGGGCGGGCCAGCAGGTGGTGCCAACGGAAGCCGGGCACGCCGACTTCGCGCCGGTCGATGCCCGTGACTGGGCCCTGCGGGAGGCGCTCGCTGCGGAGGCCGTACCCGTGACCGCAGAGACAGTCCTGTGCGGCGACGGTATCGGGCGGCTCTACCGTGAACTCGGCGGCGCGGCGCTGGCGACAGCCGCGGTCTGCGCGCGCGCTGACGACGATCCCCGTGCCGCGCAGGCCCTGGCCTGGTACCTCCGGCTGCTGGGCCGCTTCGCCGGCAGCCTGGCCGTCAGCCTCGGCGCTACCGGCGGCATTTACCTTGCCGGTGGCGTCCTGCCTCGGCTCGCCGGCCGCCTCCCGGGCAGCGACTTCCTCGCCGGCTTCAATGACCGGGGCCCCCTTGCGGCTTACGCAAGGAACATTCCCGTGCGCCTGGTTATCGACCCCGGGGCGGCCCTGGGCGGCGCGGCGATCGCCAGCTCGCTGGATACATCTGGCTGAGGCGCTGACGCGTAGGTTCCGGTGAATCCTCCAGCATGATGGTGGGGAATATGATCAACCGAAATCTCGGCACCCTGGAACGGACGCTGCGCCTGGTGGGCGCGGTCGTCCTGGCCGGCTGGGTGCTCTCCCGCGACAGCCACGGCCCGCTGAGTGCGCTTGCCGGCATCGCGGCCCTGGCACTCTTCGCCAACGCCATTTTTTCCCGTTGCTACCTCTGGGCGCTCCTGGGCATCAGCAGTTGCGACCCGGACGATGAGCACGGCGGCGCACCACCCCAGGGATCCTGATGACCGACATCCTCTACTACGACGGGCGATGCAGCCTCTGCGCCCGAGAAATCGCCCGGCTCGACGGGCTGCGCGGCGAGGGCCTGGCCCTTTGCGACATCCACACGCTGGACGCTGCGCCGGAGCCCGGCGGACCGGACCGCGACACGCTGCTTCGGACCCTGCACCTGCGCACCGCCGACGGGCGCTGGCTCACGGGTGCCGACGCCAACGTCGCCGCCTGGCGCCACACGCGCTACGGCTGGCTGTGGAGCTGGCTGCGCTGGCCGCTGCTGCGCCGCCTCGTGGACCCGGTCTACGAGCGCTGGGCGGCCTGGCGCTACCGGCGCCTCTACGGAGACGGCTGCGACGCCGGGAGCTGCCATGTTCCTGGAGAGCGCTGAGCTCGCGGCGCTCGAGCGCCGCTACCGGGCAGCCCTGGTCAACGGGATCACCGGCTACAAACCCGCCAACCTCATCGGCTCCGTGGACCGGGACGGCCAGAGCAACCTGGCCATCATGAGTTCACTGGTGCACCTCGGCTCCAACCCGCCCCTGCTGGCACTGATCATGCGCCCGGACAGCGTTCCGCGGCACACCCTGGACAACATCCTCGCCACGGGGTACTACACGGTGAACCACGTGGCCGGGGCCTTCGTCGAGCGCGCTCACCAGACCGCCGCCCGCTACCCGAGGGAAGTCTCGGAGTTTGCCGCCGTGGGGCTCGGAGAGTACTGGCGGGAGAGCTTTCCCGCCCCCTTCGTCGCGGAGGCCTCGATACGCATCGGCATGGCGCTGCGCGATCACCAGCCGCTCGCGGTCAACGGCACCCACCTGGTGATCGGCGAAGTGCTGAGCCTCGAACTGCCGGACGCCTGCGTCCACGATGACGGCAGCATTGACCTGGCGGTCGCCGACACGGTCGCGCTGGCCGGCCTCGACCGCTACTACCGCCCCCGGGACCCGAAGCGCCTGGCCTATGCCCGGCCCGATCAGCCGCCCCGGGTCATCGAGGCCCTCGCGGGCGACTGACGGGGACCGTTACCGCCGGCCTGGAATCTGCTAACGTCCACGGTCCACCCTCGCTTGCCGGAGGACACCATGCAGGCCAACCAGAACGACCGCGCCGGCCATTCGGCGAACCGCCGCAACGGCGGCTCGCCGGTCCTGGTCACTGCCGCCGCTCTCGTCATCGTCGCCGGTATCGCGTGGCTGGTGCTCGCCCCCGACGAGGCGCCGCCGGAGGAGCCGGCCACGACCGTGGTCCCGGAAACACCGGACCCGACACCGCCGCGCGTCGCCGAGCCGGTCGCGCCGGATATCCCGGAGCGCCCCGTGGAAGCGGAGCCGGAGCCAGAGCAACCCGCCGGGGAACCCGACGAGCCGGCATCAGAGCCCGGGGCGCCGGCAGAACCGGAGGAACCGCCGCTCACCCTCGACAACAGCGATCCGTTGGTCCGTGACACCCTGGCCCCGTACGCCACCGAGGGCCTGCCCGCACAACTGCTGGGCCACAGTAACCTGCTGGAGCGCACGGTGGCCGCCGTGGACGCGGTGCGCCGCGGCGTGGTTCCGGGCAAGGTGTTCAACCTGCCGAAACCCGAGGGCACGTTCCGCGTTCAACAGGTGGGTGGCCGGACGGTGATCGACCCGGCCAGCTACCGCCGCTACGACCCCATGGTCGATGCCATCGTCGCGACGCCGGTAGAGCCACTGGCGGAGGCTTTCCAGTCGTTCCGTCCCCTGCTCGAGACGGCCTATGGCGCGCTCGGCTACGCCCCGAACAAGGTGGACAACGCGCTGGTGGCGGCCCTGGACCGGATCATCGCCCTGCCGGTACCCGCCGGGGAGCTCGAGGTAATGAAGGTAGAGGCCGTGTACGCGTACGTGGACGAGGACCTGGAGGGCATGAAGCCCCTCGACAAGCTGCTTTTGCGTACAGGACCCGACAATTTGCAACGCCTGCAGGACCACGCCCGCGAGCTGCGCCGCGCCCTCCTCGAACCCTGAGCGCCAGGGTTCTGCCCGGTTAACAACCGGGCAGAACCCTAGAGGTCGCCCAGCGTCCCGGTGTCAAAACCCCGGTAATGGAGGAAACGCAGCCGCCGGGCCAGTTCCTTCCGGTCTTCCGGCGGCGCCGGGCCGAATTTCTTCTCCGCCACCCGGCGCGCCAGGCGCGACCAGTCACAGTCGGCGCCGGCCACGGCGCGGTCCGCCAGCACGCTGTCGACGCCCCGCTCCCGCAGCTCGCGCACCAGGCGGAGCGGCCCGTAGCCGCGCTCGCTCCGCTGGCGCACGTAGGCCTCCGCGAAGCGGACGTCGCTCTGCAGGCCGTCCCGCGCCAGCTGTGCCAGCGCGGCCTCCAGCACCTGCGGCGCGAAGCGCCGTCCCAGTTTGCGCAACAGTTCCTGCCGGCTGTGTTCTCGCCGCGCGAGCAGGTCCATGGCAGCCTTGCGGGCCGCTACGGGGTCGCGTTCACTGTCGTTGCCTGTGGAGGCCATGGGCGAAAGGATAGCCAAGATACAAAAAAAGGGTGCCGGGGATGAGAGTGGGTGCTGTGGGTCCCGGCACCCTGGAGACACGCGCCGCCCGGAGGCGGCGCTACGGTTGTGTTTACGCCTCGCCGCCCGCTTCGCTGTTCGCCGGCGCCTCGGCCGGCGCATCCGCCGCGGGCTTCTTCACATCAAGCACCTGCTCGCGGATCTGCGTCTCGATTTCGCTCGCCAGGGCCGGGTTGTCCTCGAGGAACTTGGAGGCGTTGGCCTTGCCCTGGCCGATCTTGTCGCCCTGGTAGGCGTACCAGGCGCCGGATTTCTCGACCAGGTTGAGCTTTACGCCCCAGTCGATGATCTCTGCCATGCGGTTGATGCCGCGCCCGTAGGTAATCTGGAACTCGGCCTGCTTGAAGGGCGGCGAGACCTTGTTCTTCACCACCTTCACGCGGGTCTCGTTGCCGACCACCTCGTCGCCCTCCTTCACCGCGCCGATCCGGCGGATGTCGAGGCGGACGGAGGAGTAGAACTTGAGCGCGTTGCCACCGGTGGTGGTTTCCGGCGAACCGAACATGACGCCGATCTTCATGCGGATCTGGTTGATGAAGATCACCAGGCAGTTGGTCTGCTTGATCGTGGCGGTGAGCTTGCGCATGGCCTGGCTGAGCAGCCGCGCCTGGAGGCCGACGTGGCTGTCGCCCATCTCGCCCTCAATCTCCGCCTTCGGCGTCAGCGCGGCGACGGAGTCGACCACGAGCACATCGACGGCGCCGGAGCGCACGAGCATCTCGGCGACTTCCAGCGCCTGCTCGCCCGTGTCCGGCTGGGACACGATGAGGTCATCCACCTGTACGCCGAGCTTCTCGGCGTAGCTGGGGTCCAGGGCGTGCTCGGCATCGACGAAGGCGGCGGTGCCGCCGGCCTTCTGCGCCTCGGCGATGACCTGCAGCGTGAGGGTGGTCTTCCCGGAGGACTCCGGACCGTAGATCTCACAGATGCGGCCCTTGGGCAGGCCGCCGATGCCGAGCGCCACATCGAGGCCCAGTGAGCCTGTGGAGATGGCCGGGATGGCGACCCGCTCCGTGTCGCCCATGCGCATGACCGTGCCCTTGCCGAACTGGCGCTCGATCTGGCTGAGGGCCGCTGCCAGGGCCTTTTCCTTGTTCGCGTTCATGTCCACTCTCCGTCGCTCCCGATGGCCGAAGCCGTCTGCTGCTATTAACTACTGTATATATCCTCAGTGCTTTTCAGGGCAATTGCAAGAGGTTCGGGCCCTCAAATCCGGGCAGAAGCCGACCGTGTCGCCCAAACCGGCCTGAAAAGGCGACAGGTCCACAGGCCGGCGCCGGGGAAGGCTAGGCGGCGATGGGCTGGCCGTCGTCAGCGACGGCGTAGAACAGGCAGTCGGACTGGGCGATGCCCGCGTTGGTGGTGATCATGAACAGCTTCAGCGGCTGCGCGGGGCGGAGTTCACCGTCCTCGATACGCACCAGCCGGTCGACGGCGCAGGCCCCCGCCGCGTCGACGGCGCGGAACAGGCGGGCGGGGACGCCGCCGGTCCAGCCGAGCACCACATCGGGCCCGACGCTGCCGAAGTTGTGGTGCTCGATATCCGGCCGCAGCGTAATGTCGTGCCCGGCACAGGGCCGCGGCGCATAGGTGAGGCTGACCCCGTCGCGAAGCTCGAGGCGCACCGGGTCCGCCAGGCGCTCCAGGCCGCGCTCGCGGGCCCCCGCGGCGAAGACACTGTCTGCCGCCGCGTAGCGGCAGAAACCCTCGAAAGCACAGCGGTCGGCAGCCGCATCGAGGCGGCCGCCCACCTCGATGGTCACCGTGGGACAGCGATGGTCGCTGATCTCCATGAGCGCGCCCAGGTCGAGGTGCGAGATGATCAGGCGCCCGGTAAACAGCGCCGCCAGGGCATCGTGCTGCCGGTCCGGGAAGGTACAGACGGCGAAGGACGGCCCGGACCCCGACGTGTTGTGCATGTCCACCAACGCTTCAGGGCGATGCAGCCGCAGCAGTTCGAGGATCTCCGCGGCCAGCTGGCCCTGGGCGTCGTCGTAGGGCGGTCGGAAGCAGCGGTTCAGGTCCCGGGCCCGGGGCAGCATGCGGTGGGTGAACAGCGGCTCGGTGAGGGCGGCGGTCACCGAGGCGACGATGCAGACCAGGTTCACCGCCGGCCGCTCACCGGCGCGCAGCCAGCGCCAGAGCGCGCGGGCGCCGGAGGGCTCGTTGCCGTGCAGCAGGGTGACGAAGGCGCGGCACCGGCTGTCATCGGCACCGCTGATGAAGAGACAGGCCGGCCCATCGAGCCAGCGCAGGAACGCCTCGACGCTGTCGCCCACCGCCGCCGGTTCCGGGTCGCGCAGGAAACGGAAGCGTCTCACAACGGCCACTCCGCCACCGGCCGGTTGCTGTCCGCCAGGGCCATGAAGCGCTTCAGCATCTCGTGCTGCGCATCCGGCGTGGGCAGGCCGCCGTCGAGGCCGTGCAGCGTGTCCAGCTGCCAGGTAGCGCCGGTCTGCCGCGCCGCCAGCCGCGCACCGATGACGCCCAGGTAATGGCTGACCTCCGCCGCCGGCGTGCCGATGGCGGCGAGCCCCTCGGCAGCCACGGGCAGGCAGGCCTCGAGGAGTTCCGTCACCGGCGTTTCCTCGAGTCCGTGCTGATCCTCCCGTGGCCAGACCAGCTTCGCCTCGAGGCCGTGCTGGGCAGCGCGGTAGAAGTTGTACTCGGCGATGTGGAACGGCAGCGCCGGCAGGATGCGGTTGATCCGCGGCCTGAGCCCCTCGGCGAGGCCGACCAGGAAGGCTGCGTTGGCCACCATGTCCACGGGCGTCGGCCCCGCCGGCAGCGAGCGGAGCTCGATGCGCAGGTGGCCGCCGTCCGCCGGGTCGTAGACAGGCCGGTTCCAAAGCCAGACCGTGGACAGGTGAAGCCGAAGCTCATCCAGCGACGGCGCCGGCCCCGCCTCGCCTTCACCACAGATGGGCAGGAGCGGCGGATAGAGCCGCACCTGCTCGGCGAAGAGCTCGTGGGCGCCGCGGCGCACCCAGCCACGGCCGAAGTTCACGCGCGCCGGTTCGCTCCAGCTGTAGCGGTCCCGCTGCCGGCAGTCGATGGACTGCTTGAACAGCGGAATGCGCGTCTCCCGCCACAGCGCGTGACCGAACAGCGTGGGCGAATTCCCGGCGATGGCCAGCGCCAGGGGCGTGGCCAGTTGCAGCGCGTTGTAGGTATCTGCGTAGACGGCCGGCGCCACCCGGTAGTGCACCTGGAAAGACGTGTTCGCACCCTCCAGCGTGATGTCCGCCATGTCGATCTGCAGCGGATTGCGGCCGTTGATGTCGATGCGGAAGTTGCTGCCCCGGCGCTCGATGAGCTGCGCCACCAGCGCGTGGTAGCGGCGCCGGTCGGTGACCGAGCCCGGCCCGAAGTCCGCCTCGCGGAGCGTCGGCAGGATGCCGATGGCGACCACCTTGCCACCGTGGGCCGCGGCGTGGCCCTTGAGGTCAGCGAGGCAGTCGAGAATTTCCCGCTCCGTGGCCGAGAAGGCGCCACCGTCCACTGGCCCGGGGGTCAGGTTGTACTCGAGGTTGTAACGGTTGAGCTCCAGCGTGAGCCGCGGGTCTGCAGCCGCGGCATGCACCTCCTGGTTGACGTGCAGCGGGTTGCCCTCGCCGTCGACGAGATAGAGCTCGAGCTCCGCCCCGAGGGTGGCGGGGCCCACGCCGAAGTCCGGCTCGACGAGCAGGCCCTCGAGGTCGGCGAGGTTCTGCTCGAGCCGCGCCTCGAAGGCCCGGAAATCCTCCGGGTCAAAGGCGGTGCGATCGATCTCGATGCCCACGGCGCCAGCGGCCTCCGCGCCGTCAGTACATGACGACAGAGCGGATACTTTCACCCGCATGCATCAGGTCGAAGGCCGTGTTGATCTCCTCCAGGGGCATGGTGTGGGTGATCAGGTCGTCGATGTTGATGTGCCCTTCCATGTACCAGTCCACGATCTTCGGCACGTCCGTGCGCCCGCGGGCGCCGCCGAAGGCCGTGCCCTTCCAGGTGCGCCCGGTGACGAGCTGGAACGGCCGGGTGCTGATCTCCTGGCCGGCGCCGGCGACGCCGATGATGCAGCTCTGGCCCCAGCCCTTGTGCGCGCACTCGAGGGCCTGGCGCATGACGTTCACGTTGCCGATGCACTCGAAGCTGTAGTCCACGCCGCCGCCGGTCATGGCGATGAGGTGCTGGGTGACGTCGTCCACGTCCTTCGGGTTGACGAAGTCGGTCATGCCGAACTGCCGCCCCAGGGCTTCCTTGGCCGGGTTCATGTCCACGCCGATGATGCGGGAGGCGCCGACCATGCGCGCGCCCTGGATCACGTTGAGGCCGATGCCGCCGAGGCCGAACACCGCCACCGTGGCCCCCGCCTCGACCTTCATGGTGAAGGCGACGGCGCCGATGCCGGTGGTCACGCCGCAGCCGATGTAGCAGATCTTGTCGAAGGGCGCGTCCTCGCGCACCTTCGCCAGGGCGATCTCCGGCAGCACCGTGTGGTTGGCGAAGGTGGAACAGCCCATGTAGTGAAGCAGCGGCTTGCCGTCGAGGGTGAAGCGGCTCGAGCCGTCGGGCATCACGCCCTGCCCCTGGGTTTCGCGGATGGCCTGGCACAGGTTGGTGCGCGGGTGCAGGCAGAAATCGCACTCCCGGCACTCGGGCGTGTACAGCGGGATCACGTGGTCGCCGGGCTTCACGGAGGTCACGCCCTCGCCCACCTCGACGACAACCCCGGCACCCTCGTGGCCGAGGATGGTCGGGAAGGCACCCTCCGGGTCATCTCCGGACAGGGTGAAGGCATCCGTGTGGCAGACCCCGGTCGCCTTGAGCTCCACCATGACCTCACCGGCACGGGGACCCTCGAGGTCCACCTCGCAGATTTCCAGGGGCTTGCCGGCACCGAAGGCGACTGCTGCGCGTGTTTTCATGGAAGCGGTTCCTTTGAAGAAAAACGGGCTTGAACCCCGGATCATAGAGAGTTGGGAGCGCCGCGCCAATGGCAGCGTGGGCGCGCCCGGTACTCCCTAGCCGGAGCCCGCGGCCCTCGCCTACAATCTGCCGTTTTGCAGCGAGTGACCCCCGTGGCGGCCAGTAGCGGCAACGACCAGCACACCCCCATGATGCGCCAGTACCTGGCGATCAAGCGCGAGCACCCGAACGAGCTGGTGTTCTACCGCATGGGCGACTTCTACGAGCTGTTCTACGACGACGCGAAGCGCGCCGCGAAGCTGCTGGACATCACCCTCACGGCCCGCGGCAAGTCCGCCGGCGAGGCCATCCCCATGGCCGGCGTGCCCTACCACGCCGCCGAGAGCTACCTGGCGCGGCTGGTAAAGGCGGGCGTGGCCGTGGCGATCGCGGAGCAGGTCGGCGACCCGGCCGAAAGCAAGGGGCCGGTGGAGCGGCGGGTGGTGCGCATCGTCACGCCGGGTACGCTCTCGGACGAGGCGCTGCTGGACGAGCGGACCGACCAGCTGATCCTCGCCATTACCGCTCGCGCGGAAGACTACGGCATCGCCCACCTCGATCTCTCCAGCGGCACCTTCCGGGTGCTCGAGGTCTCGGGGGAGGAGGCGCTGCTCGGCGAGCTCGAACGCCTGGACCCGGCGGAACTGCTTTACGACGAAAAGCTCGGCAATGCCTTGGTCACCGCCCGTCGCGGCGCCCGTTCCCAGCCGGCCTGGGAGTTCGATCTGGAGAGCGCGCGCCGGGCGCTGAAGGAGCAGTTCCAGGTTCGCGACCTCGCCGGCTTCGGCTGCGAGGATCTCACCCTCGCCCTCGGCGCCGCCGGCTGCCTGCTGCAGTATGTGAAGGACACGCAGCGCTCGAACCTGCCCCACATCACCGCGCTCGCGGTGGAACGGCGCAGCGACAGCGTCGTCCTCGATGCGGCCACGCGCCGCAACCTGGAGATCGACCGCAACCTCGCCGGCGGCGAGGAGCACACGCTGCGCTGGGTCATGGACCGGTGCGCCACGGTCATGGGCAGCCGGCTGCTGCGCCGCTGGCTGCACCGTCCACTCACGGACCGGGCGGAGCTCGCCGCCCGCCAGGACGCCATCGACGCCCTCCTCGACGGGCACCGCTACGAGGCCCTGCGCGAGCGCCTGAAGCCGATCGGCGACGTCGAGCGCATCCTCACCCGCATCGCGCTGCGCTCGGCGCGGCCGCGGGACCTCACCCGGCTGCAGGTCGCCCTCGACGCGGTGCCCGGGCTGGCGGCGGATCTCGCCGACCGGGACGCGGCGCGGCTCGCCGCCCTGCGCGAAGCCCTCGGCGATTTCCCGGTGCTGCGCGACACGCTCGCCCGGGCCCTGATCGACAACCCGCCGGCAGTGATCCGCGACGGCGGCGTCATCGCCGACGGCTTCGACGCCGAACTGGACGAACTGCGCGCCGTGTCCACGAATGCCGGCGACACGCTGGTAGCCATCGAGCAGCGCGAGCGCGAGGCCACGGGCCTGTCCACGCTGAAGGTGGGCTACAACCGGGTGCACGGCTACTACATCGAGATCAGCCGGGCCCAGGCGAAGGACGCGCCGGAGCGCTACACCCGGCGGCAGACGCTGAAGAACGCCGAGCGCTTCATCACGCCGGAGCTGAAAACCTTCGAGGACAGGGCGCTGTCGAGCAAGAGCCGTGCACTCGCGCGGGAAAAAGCCCTCTACGACGGCCTGCTGGACCAGCTGAACGAGGCGCTCGGTCCCCTGAAGACCTCGGCCGCGGCCATCGCCGAGCTGGACGTCCTCGCCAACCTCGCCGAGCGCGCCGACGCGCTCGCTCTCAGCCGCCCGACGCTCGTCGACGAGGCCGTTTTCGAGGTCAGCCAGGGGCGCCACCTGGTGGTGGAGCAGGTGATCGACGAACCCTTCATCGCCAACGATGCGCTCTTGGACGACGAGCGGCGCATGCTGCTCATCACCGGGCCGAACATGGGCGGCAAGTCCACCTACATGCGCCAGAACGCGATCATCGCCCTGCTCGCCCACATGGGCAGCCGGGTGCCCGCGGCGTCGGCACGCCTCGGCGTCATGGACCGGATCTTCACCCGCATCGGTGCCGCCGACGACCTCGCCAGCGGCCGCTCCACCTTCATGGTGGAAATGACCGAGACGGCCAACATCCTGCACAACGCCACGCCGCGCAGCCTCGTGCTAATGGACGAGATCGGCCGCGGCACCAGCACCTTCGACGGCCTCAGCCTGGCCTGGGCCGCCGCCGTGCATCTCGCCCGCAGCGTGCGTGCCTTTACCTTCTTTGCCACGCACTACTTCGAGCTGACAGCCCTGCCGGAGAGCTGCCCGACCATGGTCAACGTGCACCTCGACGCCACCGAACACCGGGACCACGTGGTGTTCCTGCACCAGATCCAGGCCGGCCCGGCGAGCAAGAGCTTCGGGCTGCAGGTGGCAAAGCTCGCCGGCGTGCCACAGGCCGTGCTCGCCGCGGCAGCGGAGAAACTGCGCGAGCTGGAGGCCGGGCGCGGCAGCACAGCGCCGGCACCGGCGCCGGCACAGAACGACCTGTTCTCGGACCCGGCGCAGCACCCGGTGCTGGCCGAACTCGAGGCGCTGGACGTGGACGCGCTCAGCCCGCGGGAGGCCCTCGCGCTGCTCTACACGCTGCGCGCGCGGCTCAGCTGAACACAACACCCGAAGACAACCTGAGCCAGATCAAGAAGACGCCATAACTACAGGTTTTGTAGGCGTATTTCCGCCCGGAGCACCCTTTCCGTGGCCGTCCCCGCCCGCTACACTAACGCCGTTTTCCGATTTGGCCAGCAACAAAAAGGCGGTGAGTGGTATGACGTTCGTAGTAGGCGAGGACTGCATCAACTGCAAGCACACGGACTGCGTCGAGGTGTGCCCCGTGGACTGCTTCTACGAGGGTCCCAATTTCCTGGTCATCCACCCGGACGAGTGCATCGACTGCGCCCTCTGCGAGCCGGAGTGCCCGGTGGACGCCATCTTCTCCGAGGATGAACTGCCCGAAGACCAGCAGGTGTTCCTGGAACTGAACGCGGAGCTCGCCGAGGTCTGGCCGAACATCACCGAGATGAAGGACGCGATGCCCGACGCCGAGGAATGGGCGGGCAAGCCGAACAAGCTGGAACTGCTCCAGCGCTGACCACCCTTGCCGGGCTGATTGCCGGGTTGATTGCGGGGCTGATTCGCGACCCCCGGGGCTGACGCCCCGGCGCGCTTTCTCCGGACCGCCGGGAGCGGCTGGTGGCCCCGCCAGTGCTGGTGTTAGTGCAGGTGCTAGTGCTAGTGAAGGAGTGCGTCGACGGAGAGACCCTGGCGCTCCATGATGCGGCGCAGCCGCTTGAGCGCCTCCACCTGGATCTGCCGCACACGCTCCCGGGTCAGGCCGATCTCCTGCCCGACTTCCTCCAGCGTCGCTGTCTCGTGGCCGAGGAGGCCAAAACGCCGCGCGACCACCTCGCGCTGCTTCTCGTTGAGTTCCTCGAGCCACTGCACGATACCCTCGGCGATGTCCCGGTCCTGCAGCAGGTCCGAGGGGTCCAGGGCCGCCTCGTCGGCGATGGTATCCACCACCGTCGTCTCCGAATCCGGGCCCAGCGGGGCATCCATGGAGGCGATGCGCTCGTTGAGACCAAGCAGCCGGGTGACTTCCTCCACCGGCTTGTCGAGCATGTCGGCAATCTCTTCCGCGCTCGGCTCGTGGTCCAGCTTCTGGGTCAACTCGCGCGCCGCGCGCAGGTAGACGTTGAGCTCCTTGACCACGTGGATCGGCAAACGAATGGTGCGGGTCTGGTTCATGATGGCCCGCTCCATGGTCTGGCGGATCCACCAGGTGGCATAGGTGGAGAAGCGGAAGCCGCGCTCGGGGTCGAATTTCTCCACGGCACGCATGAGGCCGAGGTTGCCCTCCTCGATGAGATCCAGGAGCGAGAGGCCCCGGTGCAGGTAGCGGCGGGCGATCTTCACCACGAGCCGGAGGTTGCTCTCGATCATGCGCTTGCGCGCCGCCTCGTCGCCGGCGAGGGCGAGGCGGGCGAAGTGCTTCTCCTCGTCCGCCGTCAGCAGTGGCGAGAAACCGATTTCGCTCAGGTAGAGTTGTGTGGCGTCGAGGCTCCGATCATTGCTGACCGCCTCGAACACCTCGTTGTCTGCATTGGCTTCGGCAGCATCACTGTTGCTACCGTCGCCGTCCTCCATGGCGGCAAACGGGTTGTCCGCGGACAGCAGTTCCGAGACATCCGCCGGCTGTGGCCCCCCTTTGCGCGCGGTGCCGTTACCGTGCGCGGCCTTTGATCTTCCCATAAGAGCGCCAGCGTCCTCTCCACCCCTTGGCGGATTCGGTTGCAATCAGAGAACCCTCGGAGAGATTACCCAAGGTGGCAGGGCGTGACAAGGCGCCTTGACACACCCCGGCCGGGTTGGCGCGATAGCTCCGGTGCTAGCGTTTCGGCAACAGGGACAGCGGATCGACGGGTTTGCCGTCCCGGCGGATCTCGAAATGGAGCTTGACGCGGTCCGTGCCGCTGCTGCCGCGGGTGGCGATACGCTGGCCGGCGGCCACGTGCTCGCCCTCGCCGACCAGCAGCCGGTCGTTGTGCCCGTAGGCACTGAGGTAACGCGCATTGTGGCGCACGATCAGGAGGTTTCCGTAGCCGGCGATACCCGCCCCGGCATAGACCACGCGCCCGGCCGCAGTCGCACGCACCGGGTCACCCTTCGCGCCGGCGATGTCGATGCCCTTGTGCACGGTGCTGGAAAAGCCCCGAGCCACCTGGCCGGCGGCCGGCCAGCGCCAGCTCGAGACCGGTGCCTCGGAGGCAGTGCCCGCCGTGGTCCGTGGCGCGGCAGGCCTTGCCGGTCTTGTCGCGGGCTTTGCGGTGACTGGCGGCGGCGTTTTCGTTTTCGTTTTCGTGGTCGCCCGCTGCTGCGCCGACGCCACCTTTCGCGCCGGCGTGGCCGCCCGGGCCTTCAGGTCCAGCTCCTGGCCAGGGTAGATCGTGTAGGGTGGCGCAATGGCATTGCCGGCGGCCAGGCGCCGGTAGTCGAGCCCGAAGCGGAACGCGATGCTGTAGAGCGTATCGCCGCGCGCTACCGTGTAGTGGCCAGCGCGGTCGACACTGCCGGCCGCCCCGCGATCCTCGATCGGTGCCGGCGGATTGCCGCCGCAACCGGCGAGGCCCAGCAGGAGCCAGAGCACCGCCGCCAGCGCAGCGCTTCCGCGGCCCGGGCCCATGGCTCAGGTGACCGGCTCGCCCCAGCGCCGCTCCAGCTGCCAGACGAGGGCAAAGCCTCCCACCATGAGCAGCGACGCCGGCAGCAGTTGCGGCGCGGCGCCCTGCGCCGCCGCCCAGGTACCCGGCAGCACCGGCAGCGCCTGGCCGCCCCCCGCCGCGAGCTTCCAGGGCCAGACGGCGGGCAGCGAGCCGGCGAGGAACCCGGTCAACAGGCCCATGCAGGGCCCATGGAAGCGCTGCAGCAGCCAGTGCAGGAGGCGCGAGAAGGCGAGCAGGCCGCAGGCCGCACCGGCGACGAAAAGCCCGAGGGCAGCGACGTCGAAACTCTCCACCGCCGCGAGGACGCGGTCATACATGCCGAGCAACACCAGGATGAAACTGCCGGAAACGCCCGGCAGGATCATGGCGCAGATGGCCAGGAACCCGGCCAGGAACAGCCCCGCGGGACCGCCATCCAGGCGCACGGCGGGCGACAGGGAGACGGCCGCGGCTGCGGCCAGGCCCACTGCCACGGCGAGGACGATGACACCGTTCCAGTGCGGCACCCGGCGCAGCAGCCACAGGGCCGAGCCGGCGATGAGCCCGAAGAAGAAAGCCCAGAGCAGCACCGGGTGCGCCGCGAGGAGCCAGCCGATGAGATGGGCCAGGGTGCCGACGCTGGTCGCGATACCGGCGAGCAGCGTGAGCAGGAAGGCACCGTCCACGCGGTGAAAGGCCCGGCCCCAGCGCCGCGTGAGGCACAGGCGGAGCACGGGCAGGCCGAAAGCGCTCAGGGCGCCGAGGAGCCGGTCGTAGATGCCGGTGATGAAGGCGATGGTGCCACCGGAGACCCCGGGCACGATGTCGGCGGCGCCCATGAGCAGGCCGCGCACGAAGACGCCGCCAAGGGCCGTGGAGGGCGGAGCGGCACCGCGCGCCGGGGGAGCGTCGCTCACCGCTGCACTCCGGGGCGCAGGGGCACAAAGCGCACGGCGTCGTAGGTCTCGCTGTGGAAGCCCTCTTCCTCCCGCGTAATGACCTTGAGGTACTGCATACCGCCACCCACCGGTATCACCAGCCGGCCGCCGGGCGCGAGCTGCCCGAGCAGCGCCTCGGGAACCTGTTCCGGGGCCGCGGCGCAAAGCATGCCGTCGAAGGGCGCTTCCTCGGGCCACCCGAGCATGCCGTCGCCGTGGCGGAAACGCACATTGCGCAGCTTGAGCCGGCGCAGGCGCTTGCGCGAGGCCTCGAGCAGGGGCTTGATGCGTTCCACGGCATACACCTGCCCCACGAGCTGGGCGAGGATGGCCGTCTGGTAGCCGGAGCCGCTGCCGATCTCGAGCACCCGGTCGAGGCTGCCACCGGCGAGGAGGAGGGACGTCATGCGCGCCACCACATAGGGCTGGGAGAGCGTCTGCTGGTAGCCGATGGGCAGGGCCGTGTCCTCGTAGGCGCGGTGCGCCATCGCCTCGTCGAGGAACAGGTGCCGGGGTGTGGAGCGCATGACCTCGAGCACCGCAAAGTCATCAATGCCCTGCTCCCGGAGCCGCTCGATCAGCCGCTCACGGGTGCGCTGCGACGTCATGCCGATACCGGCCAGATCCGGACTGTTCACGGCCCCGCTTGCTCCTCCTGAGAATAATCCACCAGTTCGGCGACCACTGCCGTGGCAAAGCTGCCCGTGGCCAGGGTGAAAGCCAGGGTCAGCGCTCCATCTTCACAAAACTCCCAGGCAAAGTCACCCGGGATAACCCGTGCCGCGCGGTACGCCAGCTCCACACCCGCGCCGTCCAGGTGAGCGATGTCGGCAGCGAGCGCTGCCCAGGCGGCGTCCTGGCGTGCCCGGGCCGCGACACCCTCCAGTCGCTCCCCCCGCCCCGGCAGCGGCAGCGCGAGGTGCAGGTCGCCGGCGGCGGCCCTCGCCGCAAGATCGCCGCTGCCGTCGTGGGCGAACAGGCTGCGGCTGCCGGCCAGCTGACAGACGTCCCCGGGAGCCACGGTATCCCAGTCCCCGGCGCGGACCCGCTCGGCGAGCAGCGTGTTGAAGGCGTGCGCCCGCAGCGCGGAGAGCAGCATCCCCCGGCGGCCGCGGCCCCGGGGGGCTCGCCCGCCGTCGCGCCAGCGGCGCGCCTGCGCGAGGTTGCTGCCGCCGCTGCCGAAGCGCTGTTCGCCGAAATAGTTCGGCGCGCCGCGCTCGGCAAGATCGGCGAGGCGCGGCTCGAGCAGCGCGCGAACGTCGCCGGCGCCGACCGCGGCGAGGTCGCGCAGACGCAGGCGGAAGGCGTTGCCGCGGTGAACCCCCCGGCGCAGCTTGCGCGGGTGGCGGGCGCTGGCGAGGACAACCAGCGCGTCCTCCTCGGCGAGCTCGGCGGGGTCCGGGTCCGCCCGGCCGGGCAGCTGCACGCTGAACCACTGGCTGGTCACGGCGTGGCGGTCCTTGCGCCCGGCGTAGCTGACGGCCTGCGGCGCCACGGCCGCCCAGCGCGCGATGCGCCGGGCCACGGCCTCGCTGTCGAGGCCGCGCTTGCGCAGCCGGAGAAACAGGTGCTCACCGTTACCCTCGGGCTCGAAGCCGAGGAGTTCATCGACCTGGAAGTCCTCCGGCCGCGCGCGCAGCCTGGCCCTCGCCGCGGCCTCGCCTCGCGGCGAGGGCCAGGAGCCGTTCACGGGCCCGCGGGCAGCAGCAGCACCACCGCGTGGGCGGCAATGCCCTCGCGGCGGCCACAGAAACCCAGGCCCTCGGTGGTGGTGGCCTTGACGTTGACCGCCCCGGCGTCCACCGCGCAGGCTTCGGCGATGCGCTCGACCATGGTGCCGATATGGGCCGCCAGCCGCGGCGCCTGTGCGATGACCGTGAGGTCTGCGTTGCCGAGGATGAAGCCCGCGGCCTGCACCCGCGCCACCACCCGGCGCAGCAGGTCGCGGCTGTCGGCCCCGGCCCAGGCCGGGTCATCGTCGGGGAAATGGCGGCCGATATCGCCGGCACCGATGGCGCCGAGGAGTGCGTCGCAGAGCGCGTGCAGGACCACGTCGCCATCCGAGTGCGCCGCGAGCCCCTGCGTGTGGTCGATGCGCACGCCGCCGAGCACCACGTGGTCGCCCTCGCAGAAACGGTGGACATCATAGCCGTGGCCGATACGCATCAGTCGTGCTCCCCCGCCGCCAGCAGACAGCGTGCCAGTACCAGGTCTTCTGCCGTGGTCACCTTGAGATTACTTCGCGGGCCAGGCACCAGGCCCACCGGGTAACCGGCGGCCTCCATGGCCGAGGCCTCGTCGGTCACGGCGCCGGCGCGTGCGAGCGCCGTGGCAAGCTCGCCGAGGCGGAACAGCTGCGGCGTCTGCGCGAGCCACAGGCTGCGCCGGTCCACCGTGGCGGCCACCGCCCTGCCGTCGTCGCTGCGCTTGACCGTGTCGCTCACCGGCTGGGCCAGGATCGCCCCCTCCCCGCTGGCTGCCACCGCGTCGATGAGGGCGCCGAGGCTGTGCCGGTCCAGGCAGGGCCGCGCGGCGTCGTGGACCAGCACCCAGTCATCCTCGGACGCGCGCGTGCGCAGGGCGGCGAGCCCCGCGGCCACGGAATCGGCCCGCTCCGCCCCGCCCTCCGTCAGCAGGACCCGCGGGTCACGCAGGCAGGCGAGCGTCGCCCCGCGCTCGTCACCGGCGCGCAGCGCGACCGCGACGCCCTCGACCCGTTCGTCGGCGAACAGGGCCCGGAGGCTGTGCTCGAGCAGGGTGCGGCCGCCGAGCTCGAGATACTGCTTGGGCAACGCAGCACCCAGGCGGCTGCCGACCCCCGCGGCGGGAATGACGCCCCAGCACCTCACGGTTCGACCGGCGGGGCCGGTGTATTCCCCTCCTCCACGAACTGGTAGAAGACCTCGCCTTCACGCACCAGGTTCAGTTCCTCCCGCGCGCGCTGCTCGACCACGGCCTTGCCCGACTGCAGGTCGAGCACTTCCCGGGCCAGCGCCTCGTTGCGCGCCCGCAGCCGGGCGTTTTCCCGTTCCGCTTCCTGTACCTGGCGCTGCAACCGCTGCCGCTCGGCGAGGCTGCCCTCGGCAAACCAGAGCCGGTACTGCAGGAGCAGGACGAGACCGACGAGGACGAGCAGGAGCCAGCGCAAGGGCGCGCCCTCAGCGCGTGAGTTCCAGCCGGCCCCGGTAGGGCGCCTCGCTGCCCACCTCGGCCTCGATGCGCAGGAGCCGGTTGTACTTGGCCACCCGGTCCGAGCGGCAGAGCGAGCCGGTCTTGATCTGGCCCGCCCCGGTGGCGACGGCCAGGTCGGCGATGGTGGTGTCCTCGGTCTCGCCGGAGCGGTGGGAGATCACCGCTGTATAGCCGGCGGAGCGGGCCAGGTTGATGGCATCGAGGGTCTCGCTCAGGCTGCCGATCTGGTTGAACTTGATCAGGATGGAGTTGCCCACGCCGCGCTCGATGCCCTGCTGGAGAATCGCCGTGTTGGTTACGAAGAGATCGTCGCCAACGAGTTGCACGCGGTCCCCCAGGCGCTCCGTGAGCAGCTTCCAGCCGTCCCAGTCGCCCTCGTCGAGGCCGTCCTCGATGGAAAGGATCGGGTGCGCATCCACCAGCCCGGCCAGGTAGTCGACGAAACCCGCGCTGTCATAGTCCCTGCCCTCGCCGGCGAGCACATAGCGGCCGTTCCTGTAGAACTCGGAGGCGGCGCAGTCGAGGGCCAGCGTGATGTCCGTGTCGAGGCCGTAGCCGGCGTTGGCGACGGCCTCGGCGATCACTTCCAGGGCCGCCGCGTTGGACGGCAGGCTCGGCGCGAAACCGCCCTCGTCGCCCACGGCCGTGGCGAGGCCGCGGCCGGCGAGCACTTTCTTCAGGTGATGGAAGACTTCCGCCCCGATGCGCAGGGCCTCGGCGAAGGTCGTGGCCGCCACGGGCTGAATCATGAATTCCTGGATGTCGACGTTGTTGTCCGCGTGCTCACCACCATTGAGGATGTTCATCATGGGCACGGGCATGGACAGCGCCGGACCGCCGGCGAGCTCGTTGATGTGGCGGTACAGGGGCAGGCCCCGGGACTGTGCGCCGGCCCTGGCGGCGGCCAGCGACACGGCAAGGATGGCGTTGGCGCCGAAACGGGCCTTGTTGTCGGTGCCGTCGGCGGCGATCATTTTCTCGTCGAGGGCGCGCTGGGCAGTGGCGTCACAGCCCATGAGCAGCTCGCGGATCGGCCCGTTCACGTTGGCCACCGCCTGGCAGACGCCCTTGCCGAGGTAGCGGCTGCTGTCGCCGTCGCGAAGCTCGAGGGCCTCGCGGGAGCCCGTGGACGCGCCGGAGGGTGCGCAGGCGGCGCCGAAGCTGCCGTCCTCGAGGAGCACCTCGGCGAGGACCGTGGGGTTGCCACGGGAATCGAGGACCTCGAAAGCGCGAACGCCGTTGATCATGCTCATGGGAACTCCTTTTTCTGAAGCCCGGATCTCTGGTAAGCCTAGTCGATAGCGAGCGGGGGCAGGCCCTTGACGAGATCGTCCACCGCCTTTGCCTGGGCCAGGAACGCTTCGAGCTGGTCCAGGGGGAGCGCACTGGGCCCGTCGCAAAGCGCCTTTGCGGGTTCCGGGTGCGCCTCGAGAAACAGCGCCGCCACGCCGACGGCCAGGCCGGCCCGGGCCAGCTCACCCACCTGGGCCCGGCGGCCGCCGGAGGCCGCACCGAGCGGGTCCCGGCACTGCAGGGCATGGGTTACGTCGAAGACCAGGGGCACGCCGTCGCAGGCGTCACGCATCACGCGGAAGCCGAGCATATCGACGACCAGGTTGTCGTAGCCGAAGTTCGTGCCGCGCTCGCAGATCATGAGCCGGTCGTTGCCGCACTCGCGGAATTTCTCGACCACGTTTTTCATCTGCGTCGGCGACAGGAACTGGGGCTTCTTGATGTTGATGGCAGCGCCGGTCTGCGCCATAGCCGCCACCAGGTCCGTCTGCCGGGCGAGGAAGGCCGGCAGCTGGATGATGTCGCAGACCTCGGCCGCGGGGGCGGCCTGCAGCGGCTCGTGTACGTCGGTGATCACCGGCAGGCCGTATTCCGCTTTCACCGCGGCGAGGATCGCGAGGCCCTCCTCCAGGCCCGGGCCGCGGAAGGAATGGATGGACGACCGGTTGGCCTTGTCGAAGGAGGCCTTGAACACCAGCGGGATGCCGAGGCGTTCGCAGACGTCCTTGTAGACCCCGGCAACCTCGAGGGCGAAGTCCCGGCTCTCCAGCACGTTGACGCCACCGAGGAGCACGAAGGGCTCGCGGTTGCCGATGCGCAGATCCCGTACCGTGACGACCCGATCCGTCATACCTGTCTCCCCGTGGGCCGGCGCCTAGCCGCGCGCAGCGGCGTGCGCACAGGCGGCTTCGATATAACTGGTGAAGAGCGGATGCCCGCCGCGGGGCCGCGAGGTGAACTCCGGGTGGAACTGGCAGGCGATGAACCAGGGGTGATCGGGCAGTTCGACCATCTCCACGAGATTATTGTCCGCGGACCAGCCGGCGACCCGCATGCCGGCATCCTGCAGCTGCTGCACGTAATTGTTGTTCACCTCGTAGCGGTGCCGGTGCCGCTCGTGGATCGTATCCACACCGTAGATCTCGCGGACCCTGCTGCCGGGCGCCAGGTGGCAGGGCTGGGCACCGAGGCGCATGGTGCCGCCGAGATCGGAGCTCTCGTCGCGCTGCTCCGTGCTGCCGTCGGCATTCTGCCACTCGGTAATGAGGGCAATCACTGGATGCGCCGCATGCGGCTGCATCTCCGTGGAATGGGCGCCGTCCAGGCCGCAGACGTTGCGCGCGTACTCGATGAGCGCCACGTGCATGCCGAGGCAGATGCCGAGGAAGGGAATGCGGTTCTCCCGGGCGTAACGCACGGCGGCGATCTTGCCTTCCACCCCCCGGTCTCCGAAGCCGCCCGGCACGAGGATCGCATCCGCCTCGGCGAGGACGCCGGGGCCGTCGCGCTCGATGTCCTCCGCCTCGACGTAGTCCACCTGCACGTCGGCGAGCGTCTGCAGACCGGCGTGGGCGAGCGCCTCGTTCAACGACTTGTAGGCATCAGGCAGTTCCATGTACTTGCCGACCATGGCAACGCGAACGCGCTGGCTCTTCTGCGAAAACTCCCGGCGCAGCACCTCGTCCCACTCGGAGAGGTCCGCCGGCGGACACTCGAGCTGGAAGCGCTCGGTGATGAAGTCGTCGAGCCCCTTGGCGTGGAGAGCGCCGGGGATGCGGTAGATGGAGTCCGCATCCATGACCGGGATGACGGCCCGTTCCTCCACGTTGGTGAACAGGGAAATCTTCTTGCAGGCCGAATCCTCGATGGGCACGGTGCAGCGGCAGAGCAGGATATCCGGCTGCAGGCCGATGGAGCGCAGCTCCTTCACGGAGTGCTGCGTGGGCTTGGTCTTGATCTCGCCGGCGGTAGCGATATAGGGCACCAGGGTCAGGTGCATGAGCAGCGCGCGCGAGGAGCCGAGTTCCACCTTCAGCTGCCGCGCCGCCTCGAGGAAGGGCAGACCTTCGATGTCACCCACGGTGCCGCCGATCTCGACCACGGCGACATCGGCATCGCCGGCGCCCTTGATGATGCGCCGCTTGATTTCGTCCGTGATGTGCGGAATCACCTGCACCGTGCCGCCGAGGTAATCGCCGCGACGCTCCTTCGCGAGCACCGCGTTGTAGACCCGGCCCGTGGTGAAGTTGTTGCTGCGGCGCATGGTCGTGCGCGTGAAGCGCTCGTAGTGCCCCAGGTCGAGGTCGGTCTCGGCGCCGTCCTCGGTGACGAAGACCTCGCCGTGCTGGAAGGGGCTCATGGTGCCCGGATCGATGTTGATGTAGGGGTCGAGCTTGAGCAGCGTGACCTTGAGGCCACGGGCCTCGAGCACTGCGGCGAGAGAGGCTGCGGCGATTCCCTTGCCCAGGGAGGAAACCACACCACCGGTCACGAAGACGAAACGCGTCATGCAAAGCCCTTACTACGCCGTTGTCAGGGGGCCCACAACACCGCAACGGGCCGGCGTGCCGGGGGCCACGCTCACCGCGCAAGTCCTGCGAAAAAGATGGGTCTAAAGGCTACCAGAAAGGCGCCCGCCGCTCAATTGAAAAGGCGTCCGTGAAAAGGCTCCGCATCCTTTTCAGGCGCCCCTGTGGCAGCGGGCTGCAGGAGCCCCCCGGGGGAGCGGCGGCGCCGTGGCGACCGGACACCGGCCCGCAGGATCAGGCGTCGCGGCGGGCGACCGCGGACCGGTCCCACGACACCGCCCACGGACTCCCCTCCGCCCGCCAGCGCTCCCCCGCCGCCAGCACCCGCCCGTCGGAAGCGATCAGCAGCGGCAGCCGCGCCCGCCACCAGGGCGGCACGGCGGCGTCCTGGAGCAGCGCCTTCAGCCGCCGCCGGTGTGGCTCGCCGGCCAGCTGCAGGCGTTCGCCGCCGCGGCGGAAGGCCAGCAGCGGCGGTGCGCCCTTCGCCGGCCCCGCCACGCGGAGCTCCCCCACACCCGGCACCACCAGCACGTCCCCCGGTGCCAGCAGCCGGGGCGCGGGCGCGACGAACGGCTCCGGGCGGGGCAGCAGCCAGGCCGCCGCGCCGAAGCGGCCGAGGCACCAGCCGGGGCCGACCAGCCGCGGGGCCGCAGCGGGCGCGGCAGCGGCCAGCTGGCGCAGGAACTCCTGAAGCGGCGCCCGCGGCCCCGGCTCGCAGCCTTCGGCGAGGAGCCAGGCGCGGAGCCGTGCCGCCCCGCCCGGCCCGGCAAGCTCGGCGACCGCCACGCCGGGGTCGCCGAAGGCGTTGTGCCAGGTCGGCGGCGCCTCGCGGGCACCCTGCGCGAGGTTGGCAGCGCTGCGGCTTACCGTCGCCCGGTAGCCCGGCCAGCGCGCCGCCAACGCCGGCAGCACCACCCGGCGGAGGTAGTTGCGGTCCGGTCCCGGATCGTCGTTCGAGGGGTCGTCGATCCAGCGCTCGCCGCGGGCGGCGACATAGTCCCGGAGCGCCGCGCGCGGCAGCGCGAGAAAGGGCCGGCACAGCACGCCGGCGCCGACGGGCCGCTCCACCGGCATACCGGCCAGGCCGCGCTCCCCGGTGCCCCGGAGCAGGCGCAGGAGAACCGTTTCCACCTGGTCGTCCTCGTGGTGGGCGAGGAACAGGCAGCCCCCTTCCCCCAGGGCGGCCTCGAAGGCGGCATAGCGCGCCGCGCGGGCGGCCGCCTCCGGACCGCTGTCGCCGGGCTCGACCGCGACGCGTACGGTCTCGAGCGCAACGCCCAGGCGGGCGCACAGGCCCGCGCAATGTGCGGCCCAGCGGTCGGCATCGGGGTGGAGGCCGTGGTGAACATGCAGTGCTGTGAGGGGCGGCGCACCGGGGTGCTGCGAGCGCCAGGCAGCGAGGGCCAGGAGCAGCGCTGTGGAATCGAGACCGCCGGAAAAGCCGACGAGCCAGTGCCGGCCCTCGCGGCCGTCGAGCGCGGCGGCGAGGGCCGCGGTGACGGGGCAGTTCAGGTCCGGCACGACACAGCCGGCGGCGGGCTCAGTTGCCGTAGGACATCAGGCGCGCGTAGCGGGCCTCGAGCATGTCCTCGACGGAGGTCCCGCGCAGGCGCGTCACCTGCTCGATCAGGTGTTCGCGGATGCGTTCGGCCATGAGATCCACGTTGCGGTGCGCGCCGCCCAGGGGCTCCTCGATGGTGCCGTCGACGATGCCGAGTTCCTCGAGGACGCCGGAGGTGACCCCCATGGCCTGGGCCGCGTCCGGGGCGTTTTCCGTGCTCTTCCAGATGATGTTGGCGCAGCCCTCCGGGGAGATCACGAAGTAGGTGGAGTACTGCAGCATGGCGAGGTGGTCGCCGACACCGATACCGAGTGCCCCGCCGGAGCTGCCCTCGCCGATCACGACGCAGACCACGGGCGTGCGCAGCCGGGACATGACCGCCAGGTTGGTGGCGATGGATTCGCTGATACCGCGCTCCTCCGAGTCGATGCCGGGGTAGGCCCCGGGCGTGTCGATGAGCGTGATCACCGGCAGCTCGAAGCGTTCGGCGAGCTCCATGAGCCGCAGCGCCTTGCGGTACCCCTCGGGCTTGGGCATCCCGAAGTTGCGGTAGACCTTGTCCTTCACCGCCCGCCCCTTCTCCTGGCCGATGACCATGACCGGGATGCCATTGAGCCGCGCGGTGCCGCCGACGATGGCCTTGTCGTCGCCGAAGCGGCGGTCACCGTGCAGTTCGTCGAAGTCCGTGAAGATGCGCGGGATGTAGTCGAGGCTGTAGGGGCGCAGCGGATGCCGGGCCACCTTGACGATGTCCCAGGGCGAGAGGTTGGCAAAGATCTTCTCGGTGAGCCTGGTGCTCTTCTTGCGGAGCGTCGCAATCTCTTCGTCGATACCGAGTTCGGCACCGCTGCCCACCTGCTCGAGCTCCTGGATCTTCACCTCGAGCTCGGCGATCGGTTGTTCGAAATCCAGGTAGTTGGGGTTCATGGCGACCCTTCCAGCGGCACGTGGGCAAGGGCGCGAGTGTACAAAAATCCGGCGGGGCCTACCACGACCCCGGGGGGACGAGGACTCAGCCGAGCAGCGTGATCATGATCCCCGCCGCCACGGCCGAGCCGATCACCCCGGCCACGTTCGGCCCCATCGCGTGCATGAGCAGGAAATTGTGCGGGTTCGCCTCCAGGCCCACGCGGTTGCAGACCCGCGCCGCCATGGGCACGGCGGAGACCCCGGCGGCGCCGATAAGGGGGTTGATGGGTGTCTTCGACAGCCGGTTCATGAGTTTGGCGATCAGCACCCCGGCCGCGGTGCCGATGGCGAAGGCGACCACGCCGAGGCCGAGGATCCCCAGGGTCTCGAGATCGAGGAACTTGTCCGCCACCAGCTTCGAGCCCACGGACAGGCCGAGGAAGATCGTGGTGATGTTGATGAGGGCGTTCTGCGCCGCCGCCGACAGGCGCTCGACCACCCCGCACTCGCGCATGAGATTGCCGAAGCAGAACATGCCGAGGAGCGGCGCGGCCCCGGGCAGGAGCAATGCCACCAGCACGAGCAGCAACAGCGGAAAGAGGATTTTCTCGAGCTGGCCCACGGGGCGCAGCTGCACCATCTCGATCTCGCGCTCGGCCCGCGTGGTCAGCGCGCGCATGATCGGCGGCTGGATCAGGGGCACCAGGGCCATGTAGGAGTAGGCGGCGACGGCGATGGCGCCGAGGAGGTCGGGAGCGAGGATGCTCGACACGTAGATGGCCGTCGGCCCGTCGGCGCCGCCGATGATGCCGATAGCCGCCGCGTCCTGCAGCGTGAAGTCGAACACGCCGGCAGACGACAGGGCGACGGCGCCCAGCAGCGTGACGAAGATACCGAACTGTGCCGCCGCGCCGAGGAGCAGCGTGCGCGGGTTGGCGAGCAGCGGCCCGAAGTCGGTCATCGCCCCGACGCCCATGAAGATCACCAGGGGCCCGGCGCCGCTGGCGATGGTCACCCGGTAGAACTGGTAGAGCACGCCGTGGCTGTAGCCAGCATCCCGGGCCATGCCCTGCAGGCTCGCCTGCACCGCGCTGCCGGCGCCCTCGAAAGCGGCGGACACGGCCTTGAAGGACGCATCCGCCGGCAGTCCGAGCTGCCCGGCGAGCATGGCCCGGAGCCCCGCATCACCGCCGTGAAGCGCACTGTCGAAGGCGGACCAGGCGAGATCCGCGCCGGGAATGTTGGCAAGGATGCCGCCGAAGCCGATGGGCACCAGCAGCAGCGGCTCGAACTCCTTGCGAATGGCGAGGTAGAGGAGCAGCAGGCCTACGCCGATCATGATCGCGGCGCCGGCATCCAGGCCGGCGAGGCCGGAGGCCGCCCAGAGGGCCGAGAGATCCTCCACCGGTCAGCCCAGGACCAGGAGCGTATCGCCGACGTGCACCGCGTCGCCGGCGGCGACGGCCACCGAAGCGACGGTGCCGGCGCGGGGGGCGCGCACCTCCGTCTCCATTTTCATGGCCTCGAGGGTCAGCACCACGTCCCCGGCGCTGACCGCATCACCGGCCGACACCGCCACGCGGACGATATTGCCCGCCAGGGGCGCCGGCAGTGGATCGCCGCCAGCGGCAGGCGCGGGTGCCTCTGTCACCGCGGGAGCGGGCGCATCCGCAATCGATTCCACCGCGCCGCCTTCGCTCACTTCCACCACGTAGGGCTGCCCGTCGACCTTGACCGTGTACACGGCCGGGCCGCCAGGCGCAGCAGCGGCGGCGGGTGCCGCCGGGGCCGGTGTTTCGGCAGCCCCTTCAGCAGCGGCTTCGGTATCGGGGTGGGGCTCGAAGGCGTCGGCCTTGCCCCGGTTGGCGAGGAACCGCAGACCGACCTGCGGAAACAGGGCATAGGTGAGCACGTCATCGGTGCGGCGCTCGCCATCGGCAAGGCGGATGCCCTGCTCTTCCGCCAGGCCAGCGAGTTCCTCCGCCAGCATGTCCATCTCCGGATCGAGCAGGTCCGCCGGCCGGCAGGTGATCGGCGCATCGCCCTCCAGCACCCGCGCCTGGAGCTCGGTATTCACCGGTGCCGGCGTGGCGCCGTATTCACCCTTGAGCACGCCCGCGGTCTCCCGGGAGATGGACTTGTAGCGCTCCCCGGTAAGCACGTTGAGCACGGCCTGGGTACCCACGATCTGCGAGGTCGGCGTCACCAGAGGGATGTAGCCCAGGTCCTCGCGCACCTGTGGAATCTCGGCGAGTACTTCGTCCATGCGGTCCGCCGCACCCTGCTCACGGAGCTGGTTCTCCATGTTCGTGAGCATGCCGCCCGGCACCTGCGCGACCAGGATGCGCGAGTCGACGCCACGCAGGGAGCCCTCGAATTTCGCATATTTCCTGCGCACGGTGCGGAAGTACGCCGCGATGTCCGCGAGCTTGTCGAGGTCCAGCCCCGTGTCCCGCGCCGTGCCCTGGAGGATGGCGACCACGGACTCGGTCGGCGAGTGACCGTAGGTCATGGACATGGAGGAGATGGCCGTGTCGATGTTGTCGATGCCGGCCTCCACGCACTTGAGCGCGGTCGCCGTCGACAGCCCCGTGGTCGCGTGGCACTGCATGTGGATAGGGATGGCGCAGGTCTCCTTCAGGCGGCGCACCAGCTCGTAGCCCGTGTAGGGGCGCAACAGACCGGCCATGTCCTTGATGGCGATGGAGTCGGCACCGGCGTCCTCGATGCGCCGGGCTAGATCGAGCCAGGTATCGAGGGTGTGCACGGGGCTCAGCGTGTAGGACAGGGTGCCCTGGGCGTGCCCGCCCACGGCCTTCACCGCCTTTAGCGCGGTTTCCAGGTTGCGGAAGTCGTTCATGGCATCGAAGACGCGGAAAACGTCCACGCCGTTGCTCGCGGCGCGCTCCACAAACCGCTCGACGACATCGTCAGCATAGTGCCGGTAGCCAAGGATGTTCTGGCCGCGCAGCAGCATCTGCTGCCGGGTCTTCGGCATCGCGGCCTTGAGCTCCCGGATGCGCTCCCAGGGGTCCTCGCCGAGGTAGCGGATGCAGGCATCGAAGGTCGCCCCACCCCAGGACTCGACCGACCAGAAGCCGATGTCGTCGAGGGCGGCCGCGATGGGCAGCATATCGTCCAGGCGAAGGCGCGTCGCAAACAGGGATTGATGCGCGTCGCGAAGCACGACATCGGTAATGCCGAGCGGGCGTTGTTGGCTGGCTTCCATCAGGGGTGTTCCTTGTGGCGTGAGGTGGTCTGGCGGTGCCGGGCAACGGCCGCGGTGATCGCCGCGACCACCGCCGGCGAGGGCGCGCCGGGCGGTGCGCTGCCGCGCGGCGCCGCGGGCGCCGGCGCGGGAGCCGGCACCCGCGGCGCAAAGCGCCGGACCAGGGCGGACAGGGTGCCGGTGGCAAGCACCAGCAGGGAGAGGAACAGGACCACGGTCAGCATGCCGAAAAGCATCAGGTCCAGGCCCTGGTGCAGCAGGCTTTCGTCCATGGCGCGCGTCTCCGTGAGGTGGTGCCGCTGATCATACTGCATGGCCGGCGCCGACGGGTAGGCGGGCACCGCCGGTGACGCCGCACCCTCAGGACAGCGACGGGTATAGCGCGGGGTATAATGACGCCATGCGACTCATCCTAGCCCCCATGGAAGGGGTCATCGATCACACCATGCGCGAGCTGCTCACCGGCCTCGGGGGGCTGGACCGCTGCGTGACGGAGTTCCTCCGGGTCACGGAGCGCCTGCTGCCGCCGCGTGTCTTCTACCGCATCTGCCCGGAGCTCGGGGAGGGCGGGCAGACCCGCCACGGCGTCCCCGTCTACCTGCAGCTGCTAGGCGGTCAGCCGGGCCCCGTGGCCGAGAACGCCGCCCGCGGCGCGGAACTGGGCGCGCCCGGCATCGACCTCAACTTCGGCTGCCCGGCAAAAACCGTGAACCGCTCCGACGGCGGTGCCATCGTACTTCGCGAGCCCGGGCGGGTGCACGCGATAGCGGCCGCCGTGCGCGCCGCCCTGCCCGCACACGTGCCGCTCACGGTGAAAATCCGCCTGGGCTTCGACGACCGCTCACCTTTCCTCGACGTCGTGCGCGCCATCAGCGAGGCGGGAGCGACGGAAATCGCCGTGCACGCCCGCACCCGGCGCGATGGCTACCGGCCCCCGGCCTACTGGGATGACATCGCCGATGCGCGTGCCGTGACAAGCCTGCCGATCATCGCCAACGGCGAGATCTGGAGCCCGGGGGACGCGGCGCGCTGCCGGGCCGCGAGCGGCTGTGCCGACCTCATGCTTGGCCGGGGTGCCCTGTGCCGGCCCGACCTGCCGCGGCTGGTGCGTGCCGCAAGCCGGGGGGAGGAGCTGGAACCCCTGCCCTGGCCGGCGGTGCTCGAGCTACTGCGCCACTTCTTCGCGCTCACCCTCGCCAGCTACGACCCGCGCCACGCGGGCAATCCGCTGAAACAGTGGCTTGTCTACCTGCGCGGCTACTACCCGCAGGCGGCGGTCTTCTTCGAACGCGTCAAGCGCCTGCGCGACCCGGCCGAGCTGGCTGCAGCGCTCGACGCCGCAAGCGACGGGCGAGCCGCTGCGGCCTGAATCGCCCTTGCGGCCGCGCCGCGGCCTGCCCCTATAATGCGCCTTTGCCGGTCCCGGGCCGCCCTGCGGCAGGCGCCTTGCCGAAGGCAGCCACAGGAAAGCCGGCGATGGCGTGGGCCGCTGTACGAACATTGTCGAGTAACGGCCATCGCCCGCAGGCCGCTTCAAAAAGGATAAGCCGCATGTCCATTGCCGCCGCTCCCGCCGCCACCGGCGACGCGACCCTCCTCGGCCACCCCCGGGGGCTGTTCGTCTGCTTTGCTACGGAGCTCTGGGAGCGCTTCTCGTTCTACGGCATGAAATACCTGCTGCTCCTTTATCTCACCAAGTACCACCTGTTCTCCGATGCCGGCGGCCTCGAGGTGCTCGGCAGCTATGCCGCGCTGGTCTATGCGATGCCGGTGATCGGCGGCCTGCTCGCCGACCGCTATCTCGGCATGCGCAAGGCGGTGGTCTTCGGCGGACTGCTGCTCGTGCTCGGTCACCTGGGCATGGCGGTGGAGGGCGAACAGGCGCGCATGGTGGGCGAGGAGGTGGTTCGCGACGACGGCGCGCTGCAGGTGTTCTACTTCTCGCTGGCGCTCATCGTCATCGGCGTGGGTTTCCTGAAGCCGAACATCTCCACCATCGTCGGGCGCCTCTACGGCACCGACGACCCGCGCCGGGATGCGGGCTTCACGATCTTCTACATGGGCATCAACATCGGCGCCTTCACCGCCACGCTGCTCTGCGGCTACCTCGGCGAGACCTACGGCTGGCGCTACGGCTTCGGCGCCGCCGGGATCGGCATGCTCGTGGGCCTCGCGACTTTCCTCGGCGGCCAGAAGCACCTCATGGGACTCGCCGAGCCCTCGCGGCCGGAGGTCCTCAGGGAGCGTTCGCCCCTCGGCCTCAACAAGGAACTGACCATCTACCTCGCCGCCCTCGGCGGCGTGGCCGTGGCGTGGCAGCTACTGCAGTTCAACGGCGGCGTGGGCATGCTCCTGAACGCCCTCGCCCTGGCCGTGCTCGCCGGGCTGACCTGGTTCATCGCGGTGAAGTGCGACGCGGTGGAACGCTCGCGGATGATCGTGCTGGTCGTGCTCACGCTGTCGAGCGTGCTGTTCTGGTCCCTCTTCGAGCAGAGCGCGGCATCCATGACCCTGTTTGCGGACCGGGTAATGGACCGGGAAGTCTTCGGCGTGACCCTGACCGCCTCCCAGTTCGGTTCGCTGAACGCCTTCTTCATCTTCCTGTTCGCGCCGGTCTTTGCCCTGCTCTGGACCGTCCTCGGCCGCCGGGGCCTGGAACCCAGCACACCGGTGAAGTTTTCCCTCGGCATCGCCCAGGCGGGGCTGGGCTTCGGCGCGCTGATCCTCGGCGCGGCCAACCCGGACCAGGCCGGCCTCGTCTCGGGCTACTGGATGATCCTCGCCTACCTGCTGCACACCTGCGGTGAGCTGTGCCTTTCGCCAGTGGGGCTCTCGGCGGTGACCAAGCTGTCCGTGCCAAGCATCACGGGGGTCATGATGGGCAGCTGGTTCCTGGCCACCGCCTATTCGAATTTCGTTGCCGCGCAGCTGTCGAAGATCGCCGCCATCGAGACCGTGGAGGGCACGGTGGCCGACGTCGGCACGGCGCTGGCGAGCTATACCGCGCTGTTCAGCAAGCTGTTCTGGGTCGGCCTGGCAGTCGCAGCGGTACTGCTGGCCCTGTCACCGCTGCTCAAGCGCATGATGCGCGGGATCCACTGACCGCCACGGGGAGGGGTAGAGGCGCCATGGCAGGAAGGGACTTCGACCTCGTGCTCTGGGGCGCGACGGGCTTCACCGGCCGCCTCGTCGCGGAGCATCTCACCGCCCACTATGGCCATGGCGGCCGGCTGCGCTGGGCCATCGGCGGACGCAACCGGGAAAAGCTCGAAACCCTCGCCGACGAGCTGGCCGACGACAGCGGCACTCCGGCACTGCTGACGGGAGACAGCGACGACGATGCCAGCATGGCGGATCTCGCCGCACGGACGGCGGTAGTATGCAGCACCGTCGGACCCTACGCGCGTCACGGCACGCCACTGGTCGCGGCCTGCGCGGACGCCGGCACTCACTACTGCGACCTCACCGGAGAGGTGCCGTGGGTGGCAGAGAACATCCAGCGCTTCAGCGAGCGCGCGGCCGAAACCGGGGCACGTCTCGTCCACAGCTGTGGTTTCGACTCCATCCCCTCGGACCTCGGCACGTGGTTCGTGCAGCGGGAAATGCTGTCCCGCCATGGCGTCGCCGGCCGTCGCGTTCGCGGCCGCGTGGGCCGTTCCCGGGGCGGCGCCAGTGGCGGCACCGTAGCCAGTCTCCTCGGCGTCATGGAAGCCGCGGGGCGCGACCGCAGCGTCCGCCGGCTCCTTGGCGACCCCTACAGCCTCAACCCGCCCGGCGCTCCGCGGGGCCCGGACCGGAACGACAGCCTGCGCCCCCTCTACGACCCGGTCTTCGGGCAGTGGACCGGGCCCTTTGTCATGGCGGCGATCAACACGCGGGTCGTGCGCCGCAGCAATGCGCTTCTCGGCTTTCCCTGGGGCGAGAACTTCGCCTATGACGAGCGCCAGCTCTGCCGCTCGCGCGCCCGGGCCGTGCTCCTGGCCGGCGCACTCGGCGGCGGTATGGCGGCCATGGCCCTCGGCCCCACCCGGCGCCTCGCGGCGCACGTCCTGCCGGCGCCGGGCGAGGGCCCGGATGCGGACGAGCGCGAGAACGGCTTCTTCGAACTGTTCCAGCACGCGGAACACCCGGACGACCGCGCACAGGACCTGCGAGCGCGGGTGAGCGGCGACCGGGACCCGGGCTATGGCGCGACCTCGCGCATGCTCGGCGAGGCGGCGGCCTGTCTCGCCCTCGACGACCTGGCGGTGGGCGGCGGCATCTGGACGCCTGCCAGCGCCCTCGGCGACGCGCTGCTCACGCGCCTTCGCGACCGTGCCGGCCTTCGCTTCGACCTCGTCTGAGCCGGGCGGCACTGGCACCGGGGTGCGGTGAGCGACCTCACCTTCAGCGGTGAACTTCTGCCCGGGGCGGACCCGCGCCGCGCCCGGCTGCAGCTGACAGCGCTGTTCCGCCTGACTGACCCCGACGCCGTAGAACCCTTCTTTCATCGCGGCAAGGTCACCCTGCGCCGCGGGCTCACCCCCACCGAGGCCGAGCGGCTCTGCGAGCGGCTGCGCGCGGCGGGGCTGGACTGCGAAGTCGGACCCGAGCCGGAGCCAGAGCCCGAGCCGGAACCCGAACCGGAACCCGAACCGGAACCCGAACCCGAACCGGAACCCGAACCCGAACCGGAGCCCGAACCGGAACCTCAGCCGCCCGCAGCGCAGCCGGCCGCACCTGGGCCGGCCGCACCTGAGCCGGCCGCACCTGAGCCGGCCGCACCCAATCTCTTCCAGGTCCGTCCCGATGCGCCGGCGGCGCTGACCGGCGATGCCGCGCAGCTGCGCTGGCTGGTGGCGCTGATCGCCAGCATCCTCTTCGCCGCGGCGCTCCTCGCCGCGATCATCGCCGGGCTGCGCGGATCGGCGCCGGCACCGGTCGCGGGGCCGGCCGCGACCGGCGTGGACGGGGCCGGCCAGCTCTACCTGCTGACCCGGGATGCGGTGCTGCTACACGACCGCGCCGGCCACGACCTCCTCCGTCTCGATGCCGGGCGCCTCGGCCTCACCGATCTCGCCGCACCCTTCTTCGTCGGTCGCGACGGCTCCGTCGTGCTGCAGGCGCGCGACGGGGACGGCAAGCCGGCACCGTGGCGCTGTGCGCCGGCCGGCGGCGCCTGCGAGCCGCTGCCGGTGGCAGGCCCGCTGCGGACGGTGACCGGCGGTCGCGACGATACGCTCCATGTCCTCGATGCCAGCGGCCTGGTGCTGATTGCCGACGGCACCGTCCGGGCACGGGCCTCACTCGCCGCGGAAGCGCTGGCGCCGCGGCTCGTAAACGAGGCCGGACTGCTCTACCTCGCCGCCGACGGCCCCATGGTCGGCGTGCATCGGCCGGACCCGGAGAGCTACGGCGAACAGCTCGACGCGCTCCTGCTCATCGCGGCGGGATTCACCGCCACCGCCGTGCGCGACATCGCCTACTTCGCCGACCAGTGGTGGGCCCTGCTCGAGAACGAGACCGGCGCCGTGGCCCTGCACCGCTTCGACACGCGCTGGGGGCACCTGGGCGCGGTTCCCCTGCCGGCAGCGCTCGACGCCCGGCGGCTGCAGCCCTGGGGCCGCCAGCTACTGATACTGGACCCCGAGCAGCCCGAGCTGCAGCGGGTGGACGGCGAGGGGCGTCTCGGCGCCCCTTTCCGCTCTTCCCTGTTCGCGGCGCTGGTCCGGGAGCAGCGCGAGACGCTCGCCTGGCGATCGACGGCGTCGACCCTGCTGCGCTGCGTTCTGGCCGCAGCCCTCGGCGGCGCCCTGCTCGCCCTGCTCCTGGCGGCCGATCACCGCCGGCGGCACCTCGACGCCCCGGCGCTGCGTCTCGACCGGGAATACGGTGCCTTCCTCTGGTTCCCCGCCCTGGCCCCCGCCCGGCGCAAGCGCGGCCGGCAGGCCATCGTGCTTGCGATCGCCGCCAGCGTGCTCGCAGTGGCTGCCGCGGTCGGCAGCCGGCATGGCCTGGCACTCGCAGGCCTGGCGCTGGGTGTGCTCGCAGGCGGGGTCGCCGGCAGCTGCCTGGCTCCCGCGGGGCACGTTGGTATCGCCGGGCGGCGCCTGCTCGTCGCGGACCACCGCGGGGTCTACCAGGGCGGTGCCGCCGACAGCTTCCGCCGCCGCGGGCCGTTCCTGCTCCGCGGCGATGTGGTGCTGAACCTGGGCACGGCGAGCCTGCCGGCCTTCCCTCCGTCCCTCGATGCCGCACTCAGCCGCGCCGGCACCGGCAAGGTGGCCCCGGCCTCCCTGGGCACGGTTGCCGCCGCCCTGCTGCGCGCCCGCCATCCCCTGGCGCTTGCCGCCGCCGGTGCCTGCCTCCTCGCCCTGATCGGCCTCGCAGCGTCCCTCGGCTAGGCGCTATACTGGCGGCTCCTTCACGGGCAGGAGCCAGGCTTGACGGTAGCGACCGACGCACAGCCGGCGGCAACCGGCGAACAGCCGGCCGTCGCCCTTTTCGTCACCTGCCTCGTGGACCTGTTCCGGCCGGAAGTGGGCTTCGCCACCCTGCGGCTGCTGGAGGACGCGGGCTGCCGTGTCTACGTCCCCCGGGCGCAGACCTGCTGTGGCCAGCCCGGCTACAACAACGGCGACTACGAGGGGGCCCGCAGTGTCGCCCGGGACGTCATCCGAATCTTCGAACAGGCCGAGTTCGTGGTCGTCCCTTCCGGCTCCTGCGCCAGCATGCTCATCCACCACTATCCTGAACTCCTCGATGGCGCCTGGCGGGACCGCGCACGCGCCCTGGCCGCGCGAACCTGGGAACTGACCGCCTTCCTCAGCGATGTCCTCGGCGCGGTTCCGCCCGCCCGCGCTGCCGCCGCGCCGGCCGGACAGCAGCAGGCCGTCGCCTACCACGACGGCTGTGCCGGCCTCCGCGAGCTCGGCGTCCGCGAACAGCCGCGGCGACTGCTCGCCGGCCGCGGCATCGAGGTACGGGAGCTTACGCAGCCGGACGTGTGCTGCGGTTTCGGCGGGACCTTCTGCGCCAAGATGCCCGCCATCTCGGCCAGGATGGCCGACGACAAGCTCAGGGACGCAGTGAAGAGCGGCGCCGGCACGCTGGTTGCCGGCGACCTCGGCTGCCTCATCGCCCTCGCCGGCCGCGCGCGGCGGGAAGGCGTCGCGCTGTCCTTCCGCCATGTGGCGGAGCTGCTCGACGGCCGGCTGGAAGCACCGCCGGTCGGTGAGGGGACCCGGGGCTGATGGAGCAATACAGCGCCGAATTCCTGGCCAGGGCCGACACGGCGCTCGAGGAGCGCGAACACGCGCAACTGCGCGAGGCCATGGGGCTCTTCGGCCCCGCTCTTCGCAGCGCGGCGGTGGACGCCTACGGCGATTTCGATGCCCTGCGCGAACAGCTCCACGCCGTGCGCCGGCACACGCTCGATCACCTCGATGTCTACCTCGACCGCTACCTCGAGGCCGCGACGGAAAACGGCAACACCGTGCACTTTGCGGAGACGCCGGACGAGCTTAACCGCACCGTGGAGGCCATCTGCCGTCGGCACGGTGCGCGCCGGATCATCAAGGGCAAGTCCATGGTCACGGAGGAAAGCGCCCTCAATGACCACCTCACGGCCGCCGGCTTCGCGGTGCGCGAGACGGACCTCGGCGAATACATCATCCAGGAGGCCGGCGAGACACCCAGCCACATCGTGGGCCCGGCCCTGCACAAGACCCGGGACGAGATTCGCGACCTGTTCCTCGCCCGTCACGATCTCGGCGACCGTCCCCTGGAGAGCGCGGGCGACATGGTCCGCGAGGCACGGCAGGTGCTGCGCGAGGAGTTCCTCGGCGGCGAGGTCGGCATCATCGGCGCCAACGCGCTGGTCGCGGAGACGGGTTACTCGCTGCTGGTCACCAACGAGGGAAACGGGGACCTGTGCGCCAACCTGCCGCCGGTGCTCATCGTCTGCACGACGCTGGAGCGCCTGCTCCCGCGCATGAGCGATGCCGCGGACCTGCTGCGCCTGCTCGCCCGCTCCGCGACCGGCCAGCCCGTCACCTGCTATACGAGCTTCTACTCCGGCCCCCGACACCCGGGCGACGCCGACGGACCGGTGGAAACCCACATCGTTCTGCTGGACAACCGGCGCACAGAGATCCTCGCCAGCGACTACAGTGACATTCTGCAATGCATCCGTTGCGGGGCCTGCCTGAACCACTGCCCGATCTACGTCGCCGCCGGCGGCCACGCCTACGGCTGGGTCTACCCGGGGCCCGTGGGGTCGGTGCTGACCCCGCTGCTCACCTCCCTGGAAGAGAGCCATCTCCTGCCGAACGCCTGCACGGCCTGCGGGCGCTGCGCGGAGGTCTGCCCGGCCAACATCCCCCTGCCGGACCTGCTGCGCGACCTGCGGCAGGAGGAGCACGAGCAGGCACTCTCGCCCGCGGGCTGGCGCCGCGGCCTCGCTCTCCACGCCCGGCTCCTCCGCCATCCCTGGCTCTACCACCGGCTCACGGGGATCGCCGCCCGCGTGTTGAAGCTCGCGGCCCGCGGGCGCGGGGTTCTCACGCGCGTGCCCTTCGCCGCCGGCTTCCTCAGCGAGCGGGACCTGCCGGCCCCCACCGGCGCGAGCTTCATGGCCCGCTACCGCGGGCCGCAGGAGGATGAGCGATGAGCGAAGAGGCCCGCGACCGCATCCTTGCCCGGGTGCGCGCCGCCAGCCGGCGGGCCACCGAGGGCGACGTGGAGAGGGCGCTGGCCGCACTCGGCCGCGGCCCGGCGCCGCGACCGCTGCATGCGGACCCGCGGGTCACCCTGCTGGCCCGGCTCCTGCGCAACCAGGCAGGGGTGGACGCGGTCACGGATCGCAGGGCGGCTGTCCGCGCCATCGGCGAGTTCCTCGGCGCAAGGCACGGCAGCCGCAAGCTGGTCGCGGGGCAGGACCCGAGGCTGGCCGCCCTGCCGTGGCGCGATGCGGGCCTCCTGCCCCGCTTCGGCGAGGTGGAGCCCGGCGATCTCGCGGCCGTGAGTTACGCGCGCCTCGCCATCGGCGAGACGGGCAGTATCGTGCTGACCAGCGGCCGCGACAACCCGGCGCGGAACAACCTCCTGCCGGAGGACCACATCGTCCTGGTCAACAGTGAGGATGTGGTCGCGGACCTCGACGAGCTCTGGCCGGCGCTGCAGGCCCGCCTCGGCACCGGGCGGCGCCCGCGGGGCCTGCACCTCATAGCGGGGCCCTCGAGCACGGCGGATATCGCCCTTGAGATGGTCTTCGGCGCGCACGGGCCGCGCGCGCTGCAGGTCGTGCTGGTGGCGAGGGACGGGCCGGACTGCCTCGCGGCGGCCCGGGCCCTGGACGGCTAGCTATTCGCCGAGCGGGGTGTAGTTGAACTTCTGCCCGCCGAGGCTCGCTTCGTACATCAGGCCGCCCTTGGCGATGGTGAAGATCGCCATACCCTTGCGATAGCCGCCGTGAACCGTGGTCGCGTCGTGCTGACCGCCACTGGCACCGGCGGAGGCGCCACCCCCGGTGGAGGCTTCCGCTGAGACGCCGGCGGTGAGGGCGACCGCTGTCGCCTGGGCGCTGAACTCGAAGTTGCCGGACGTGAACATCTCGAAGGCCCGGCGGTCCTCGAAGAAGATGATCTGGCTGTAGGCCTGGCCGCCGAGCTGGAAGCCGACGGTGACCTGCGTCATGGTCGTATCGCCGACGTACTCGCCCTCGGCGTACACGCGCCCCTTGCCGTGCGCGCCGCCGATGCCGATGCCACCCTTGCCGATCGTCGGAAACAGGGCATAGCCGTAGGCGGAGGCGAAGAACCTGTCGGTCTCGCCGGCGCGCTGGAAGGCATCGAGGGCCTCGGCGTACTTGTCGTCGGCCCGGGCGACGGCGCCGAGGCAGAGACCGAGGCAGAGCATGAGGGTGGTAAGCAGCGTTCTGGTCATGGGGGTTCCTCGCGGGAAAGGACTCGGGTGCCTTGCGGACGCACCGAGTTTACGCCAGCGGCCGCGACGCCGCTATCCCGCGTGCCGTTGGCAGTCGCGCTTCAGCCCGTGTTGCGCATGCCGGCGGCGATGCCGGCAATGGTGACCATGACGGCCCGCCGAAGCAGCGGGTCCGCCGCGCTCGCGCCGTCGCCGCCTTTCCGGCTGCGCTCGAGCAGCTCGGCCTGGAGGTAGTTGAGCGGATCCGTGTAGACGTTGCGCAGGCCGATGGACTGGCGCGCCCAGGGCTGCGCCTCGAGGGGTACAGCGACGCCGCGCAGGGCGAGCACCGTGGCGCGGTCTGCCGCCATGGCCTCGCGCAACTGCTCGCCGATCGGTTTCAGTGTGTCGGGCACGAGGTGGCTGTCGTAGTAGGCCGAAATCCCGCTGTCGGCCTTGGCGTAGACCATCTCCAGCATGGACAGGCGGGTGGCGAAGAACGGCCAGTCCCGGGCCATGGTGGCGATCACCTCGCCATCGCCCGCCTCCACGGCAGCGGCCAGGGCCGCCCCGGCGCCCAGCCAGGCCGGCAGCATGAGCCGGTTCTGCGACCAGGCGAAGATCCAGGGAATGGCGCGCAGCGTCTCGATGCCGCCGCCCCCTGCACGCCGCGCCGGGCGCGAGCCGAGGGGCAGCGAGGCCAGCTCCTGCTCCGGCGTGGCATGGCGGAAATAGGCGACGAAGTCCGGATCGTCGCGCACCACGGCCCGGTAGCGGCGACAGGAATCCCCGGCCAGCCGCTCCATGACATCCCGCCAGGCCGGCGCGGGCGTCGGCGGGGTGAGCAGGTTGGCGCGGCAGATCGCGCTGGTATAGAGCGCGAGCGTGCGCACCGCCAGCGGCGCGAGGCCCAGCTTGACCCGGATCATCTCGCCCTGCTCCGTGACCCGCAGCCCGTTCTCCAGCGAGCCCGGGGGCTGCGACAGCAGCGCGTCGAAGGCCGGAGCGCCACCGCGGCCGATAGTGCCGCCGCGGCCGTGGAACAGCGTGAGGGCGATGCCCCGGCGCTCGCAGAGCGCCAGCAGCGCCTCCTGGGCGCGGTACTGGGCCCAGGAGGCGGCGAGCACGCCGGCGTCCTTGGCCGAGTCCGAATAGCCGATCATCACCATGAGCCGGCCATTGCAGTGGCCTCGATACCAGGGCTCGGCGAGGAGCGCCTCGACCACCTGCGGTGCGCGGTCGAGGTCGTCGAGGGTCTCGAAGAGCGGTGCCACGGGCAGCGGGTGGCGGCAGCCGGCCTCGCGCAGGATCAGGTGCACCGCGAGCACGTCGGAGGCGTCGCGCGCCATGGAAATCACGTAGGCGCCCAGCGCTTCCGGGGGCTGGGCCGCCGCCACCCGGCAGGTCGCCAGTACCTCGGCCGCTTCCGCGCTCGGCTCCCAATCCGCCGGCAGCAGGGGCCGCCGGCTCGCCAGCTCCGTGAGCAGGAACGCCCGCCGGGCGCTCTCGTCCCACTCGGCGTAGTCGCCGAGGCCGAGGTAGCGGGTCAGCTCCGACAGCAGGCCCGTGTGCCGGGCGCTGTCCTGGCGGAGATCGAGACGCACGAGGTGGACGCCGAAGCAGCGTACCCGCCGCAGCAGGTCCAGCAGCTTGCCCTCGGCGACGATCGCCATGCCCGAGGCACAGAGGGAGCGGTGGCAGGCGAGCAGGGGCTCGAGCAGTTCCCCCTCGGTGAGCAGCGCCCCGTCGCCCGGCTCGCCCGCGCCGCCCTTTTCGACACCCTGGTCGAGGCGTGCCTCGATGGCCGTCAGCGCCTGCCGCAACCGCTGCCGCAGCCGGCGCAGCTCGCCCCGGTAGGGCTCGTTGGCACCGGGGTTGCGCGCCCGCAGCTCCTCGTCCGCACCGGTCATGGAAAGCTCCTCGATGAGCTCTTCCACCGCGCGCAGGTACAGGTCCGCGGCCTGCCAGCGACCGAGCAGCAGGACCCGTGCGGTCACCGCGGCGGTCACGTTCGGGTTGCCGTCGCGGTCCCCGCCCATCCACGAGAGGAAACGCACCGGTGCCGCGTCCAGGGGCAGCCCCTCGCCGCAGGCGCTCTGCCGGGCGGCATCGAGACGGCGCAGGAACTCCGGAACGGCGTGCCAGAGCGAGTCCTCGACCACGGCGAAGCCCCACTTCGCCTCATCGACCGGTGTGGGCCGCTCGGCGCGGAACTCGTCGCCGAACCACACCTGGGTAAGGAGTTCGCGCAGGCGCCGCTGGATGCCCGCGTGCTCGGCTTCCGTCAGGCCACCGAGCTCAAGCTGCGACAGGCAACGGCCGATTTCCCGGTGCTTGTGGATCAGCGTCCGGCGCATGATCTCGGTGGGGTGGGCGGTAAGCACCAGTTCGATGGACAGCCGGTCGATGCGCTCCCCGAGCGCCGCGGGTGACACGCCCGCGGCATCGAGGTCGTCGACCATCCCGCGCAGCATGGTCGTCGCCGACGCGGTGGCCGCCATCTGCCGGGAGCTGGCGTACTGCTGCTCGGCGATATTGGCGAGGTTCAGGAACTGGGCGAAGGTGCGCGCAACGGCCAGCATCCGCTCCGGCGAAAGCCCGTGCAGGAGGGTGAGCAACGCCTCCCGCGCCCCGGCATCGCCCTCCCGCGCCGCGCGGGACCGCTGGCGGATGTCCTCGATGAGGGCGAGGAAGGCCTCGCCCTCCGCGTCGGCCACCACCTCGCCGAGGAGGCTGCCGAGCATGCTGACATTGCGCCGCAGGCCGGCGTAGGGGTCGTCGCCGTTCACCCCGTCCAGTCCGCGATCCTCCGCAGCAGGTCGACGACCCGGCAGCTGTAGCCCCACTCGTTGTCGTACCAGTTGAGCACGCGGAGGTAGCGGCCGTTGGTTACCGACGTGAAGCCGGCATCAAAGACCGAGGAGTGGCTGTTGCCGATGATGTCCGAGGACACCAGGGGACGCTCGCTGTACTGCAGGATGCCCTGCAGGCGCTCGGTGCGCGAGGCGGCGAGGACCGCGCGGTTCACCTCCTCGGGCGTGACGGTCCGCGCGAGCTTGACGAAGAGATCCACCACGGAGCCATCGGACACCGGAACCCGCGAGGCAATGCCGTGAAGCCGCCCGTTCAGCTCCGGCAGCACGACGCCCACGGCCTTGGCCGCACCGGTGGACGTGGGGATGATGTTCTCTGCCGCCGCGCGACTGCGCCGCCAGTCCGAGTGCGGGACATCGGCGAGGCGCTGGTCGTTGGTGTAGGCATGTACCGTGTTGATCACGCCCTCGAGGATGCCGAACTCCTCGTGCAGAACCTTCGCCATCGGCGCGAGGCAGTTGGTGGTGCAGCTCGCGTTGGAGATGGTGCGATGCGCAGGCAGCAGCCCCTCGTCATTGACGCCGAGGACGACCGTGTAGTCGATGGCATCCTTGGCGGGCACCGTGAGCACCACGCGCCCGGCGCCGGCGTCCAGCTGCTGCTGGAGCTGGGCCGCGCTGCGGAACACGCCAGTGGATTCCACCACGACATCGATGCCGAGCTCGCCCCAGGGCAGCGCCGCCGGGTCGCGCTCGCTGAGCATGCGCACACGGCTCTTGTCGGTGACGATGTGGTCGTCCTCCAGGGACAGCGGCCCGCGGAAGGGCCCCATCACCGTGTCGTACTGGAGCAGGTAGCGCAGCGCCTCGTGGTCGAAGAGGTCGTTGATGGCGACCACGTCGACCCCCTCGACGGTCTCCAGGATGCGGAACACGGAGCGGCCGATGCGCCCGAAGCCATTGATCGCGACTTTCACGCCAGCCATTACGCGACCTCCGTTACTTCACCCAGGTCCCCGTAGAGCCGCGCCACTTCCAGCATGCGCTTGGCATGGCCGCGGTTCTCGTACCAGGACAGGGTCTTGATGAAATGCTCGCCGGCACGCAGCGTCCCCTGGGTGTCGAAGAGCAGCGACAGCTCGCTGCCGAGCACATCGGAGGAAACGATCGGATCGTCGACCACGCCGATGCGCCCCGGCTGGGCTTCCGCGCCGGCGCGCATGGCGGCATTCACGTCCTCGGCGGTGACCGACGGATCCTCCATGACCAGGGTCACGTCGAGGAGGGAGCCGGCCTGCACGGGAACATTGAGCGTCGAGGTGTTGATCTTGCCGGCAAAGGCCGGCAGCACATGGCCGAGCCAGCGGCCCGCGTCGTGGGCATTGGGGATGATATTGCGGGCCGCGGAGCGGCTGCGCCGGTAGTCGCCGCCGGCATAGTCCTGCAGCGCCTGGTCCGACGTGTAGGCGTGTACGGTGGTCAGGCTGCCGCATTCGATGACGAACTCCTTCGCGAGCGAATGCAGGAGCAGGCACAGCGCCGTGGTCGTCGCCGAGCCGGCGGAAATGAGCCGGTCCGAGGCAGCGATGCTGTCCTCGTTGATCCCCGGGATGACGATGCGGTCGATCTCGTCCTCGGGGAGCGAGCGCAGCATCACCCGGGGCGCGCCGCCCGCGAGGTGATGCCGGAGGACCTCGGCGCTGCGGTAGACGCCGGTGGCATCGATGACCAGGTCGACGCCGAAGATATCCCAGGGCATTTCCGCGGGCTGGTCCGTGGACATGAGACGCGCCCGGCTGTGCGGGCCACAGACGTAGTTGCCCTCGAGGTGGTACTGATCCGGTCTATCGACCTCGGAACGCAGCAGGTAGAGCAGGATATCGGGCCTGCCGATGTCCGCGATGGCGACGATCTCGATATCCTCGCTGGCCGAACTGAGGTCAAAGAGCTGCCGGCCCGTGCGACCGAAGCCCATGAGCCCCAGGCGCAGCGGCCTTGAACTGTTCATCTCGCTTTCTCCCGTGAGCTCTCCCGTGAGCTTTGCTGTGACGGCTACAACACCGCCGATCCAGTGTTGCACTGGATAGCGCACAGCGCAAACGTCGGCATCCGGGGCACCGTCCGGGCCTGCCCGGCCCTCCCCGGAAGCGGGCGGGCGAATCCGCCTCCGCAGGCGGCGCGTAAATGTCGGGGACGAACAAGGAGACCCACCATGGAAGCTACCGCCCTCACGGCCCGCGCGCCGGTCGACCACGGCCTGTCCCCGGAGGCCCTTGCCGTACGCTCAGCCCTTGAAGCGGCGGGCCTGGAAACCCCCATGGTGCCCACGGGGCTCACCCGGGAGGAGAAGTACGCACGGCTGCACGCCGCCTTCACGGACGTGGCCGAGACCCTCGGGCTGGACCTCGGCGACGACAGCCTGGCGGAAACCCCCCACCGGATAGCGAAGATGTACCTGGACGAAAGCTTTGCAGGCCTCGACTATGGCAGTTTCCCCAGCATCTCCGTGATCGAGAACAAGATGCAGGTGGACGAGGTCGTCCGCGTCGACGACATCGCACTCACCAGCACCTGCGAGCACCATTTCGTCACCATCGACGGCAGTGCCTGCGTGGCCTACCTGCCCCGGGAGCGGGTCATCGGCCTGTCGAAGATCAACCGGGTGGTGCGCTTCTTCGCCCGCCGGCCGCAGGTGCAGGAGCGGCTGACACGCCAGGTCCTCGTGGCCCTGCAGACCCTGCTCGACACGCCGGACGTGGCGGTGAGCATCAACGCGGTGCACTACTGCGTGAAGGCCCGGGGCGTCATGGACGGCACATCGTCCACGCACACCACCGCCATGGATGGCGCCTTCCGCCAGGACGCGGCGCTGCGGGCCGAGTTCCTTCGCCGGACTCCCGGTTCCTAGCCGCGCGCCACGCGCGCCAGCCAGCGATCGAGGCAGCCGGCAAAGCGCTGCTTGTCGGCGGCGCCGAGGGCCGCAGGACCGCCGGTCACCTGGCCTGCGTCCCTCAGTGTCGCCATGAAATCGCGCATAGCGAGGCGGCCGCGGATATTGTCCTTTGTGAACGCCTCGCCCCGGGGGCTTACCGCCTCGGCCCCGCGCTCGATGACCGCTGCGGCAAGGGGGATATCCTGGGTGACCACGAGGTCACCCACGCTCACCGCCTCGACAATCGCGTCGTCGGCGACGTCGAAGCCCCGGGGCACCTGGCGGAAGCGGATGTTCGGGGCAGGCGGTACGCTGAGGGCATGATTGGCCAGCAGTGTCGTCTCCACCCCGGTGCGCAGGGCGGCGCGAAAGAGGATTTCGCGGATCGCCTGCGGACAGGCGTCCGCGTCCACCCAGATGCGCACGAAGCGCTCAGTGCCAGTGCAGCAGAAGCTGGCCGGTCTCCGCGGCCTCGCGCGCCAGCCGCTCAGCCAGCTCGCCGAAGCGCTCGTCGATTTTCTCGCGGCGTATCTTGAGGGTCGGCGTCAGCACTTCGTTCTCAATGCTCCAGGGCTCCTCGCTGACGATCACCGCGCCGATGCGGGCGTGCTTCTCCACGCTGTCGTTGATGGCGGCGACCGTCTCGCGGAAGGACCGCTCGAGCTCTTCCCGGGGACGCTGCCTGGCGTCCTCGGTGAGCACGGCGACCATCACGGTCTTGGAGAAGCCCCTGCCGAGCAGGCACTGCTGCTCCGCGTGGGGATTCTCGGCGAAGCTGCCCTCGATCGGCGGCGGCGCCACGAACTTGCCCTGGATGGTCTTGAAGTAGTCCTTGACGCGCCCGGTCAGGTAGATGAAGCCGTCCTCGTCGACCCGGGCCTTGTCACCGGTGTGCAGCCAGCCGTCCTGGATGAGTTCCGCGGTTTTCTCGGGCATGCGGTAGTAGCCCGGGGTGCACCCCTCGGCACGTACCGCCAGCTCGCCCTCCTCGGTGATCTTGTACTCCACCTCACCGATGGGCTTGCCGATGGAGCCGACACGGCGGTCATCGTGGCTGTTGAGGATCAGCCCCATGGCCTCGGTCTGGCCGAAGCCTTCCATGAGGACGAGGCCGAGGTCGCCCCACCAGTGGATCAGCGCCGGCGGCGTGGGCGCTGCCGCGGTCAGGCAATAGTCCACCTCGCCGAGACCGATCGTGTCGAGGACCAGCCTGCCGATGCCTTCCTTGTCCTGCTCCAGCGCGGCTGTCATCGCGTCCTGGCCGCCGAACTTGGCGATAATGGCCTGCTGGAACTGCTCCCACACCCGCGGCGGGCCGAAGAACATGTGCGGCCGCGTGCGCTGCAGGTCACGGAGAATGTGCTCGAGGGACTCGTTGAAGGACACCTCGCCACAGGTAACGAGGGACGAATACTCGACGATCTGCCGCTCGGCGATGTGCGCCAGCGGCAGGTAGGAGAGATAGCGGGGGTTCTCCCGGGTGCCGAAGGCCGTGGTGAAGCGGTGGATGGGGACGAGGTTGCTCTCGTGGGTCTGGATGACCCCCTTGGGCACCCCCGTGGTACCCGAGGTGAACACGAGAGCGACCGTATCATCGGGTTTGCCCTCGTGGGTGGGGCTGCGCCCCTCGCCCTCGGCCAGCAGGTCTTCCCAGCGCAGGTGCGGTTCCTCCAGTTCCACCCCCGGCAGGGTCACCAGGGTGATGCCCCCGGGCAGGATGCTTTTCACTGCATCCCAGTTACCGGTCTCACCCACGAAGAGCACCTTTGCCTCGGTGAACTCGAGCACGTACTGCGCCGTGGACGCGGGATAGGTCGTGAACAGCGCGACGCTGGTGTTGCCGGAAGCGATGATGGCGAGGTCGGCGAGGAACCAGTGCGGACGGTTGCGCGAAAGCAGCGCCATGCAGTTGCCGCTGCCGAAGCGCTCCTCGAGCACGGCGGCCACGGCCTGCACCTGCCGCTGGGCCTCACCCCAGCTGTAGTCCTCACTGCCCTCTTCGTGCAGGTCACGCAGCCACAGGCGTTCCGGGCATTCGCGAGCCCAGCGGGCGAGCTGGGCGGGCAGGGTCTGGTACTCCATGGATCTCTCCTCTTCTTATGAGCTAACCGTATGAGCTAACCGTCCGTACTAAGGCTATGGTCGTTCCTATCCGCAGCACGCCGCCAGCGGGCGCGCTGTCATTGCCATTCCAGGGCGCGCTGGCCGGCCCCCCCGGGGGTGCCGCGCTGCTCGAGGCCGCTGCCGCCCTGGTCCGGGCGGTGCGGCAGATTCTGGGCAACGGGCATGGGCCGGAGGTTGCTCGCCCCCCAGCGGTGCTGCGGCAGGGGCCGCAGCAGATCGTCCACGGCCACCAGCGGGGCGACCCCCAGGAGTGGCTGTACCGCGGCGGCGCGCCCCACGTTGCTGTCCCACTGCACCCGGGAAGCGCTCACCACCCGGTGCCCCTGGTCAAAGGATAGCAGCAGGAAATCACCGTCAACGCGGGCATCACCCCAGTCGACGGTCAGCGCATCGGCGCCGAGAAAGCCGAGGCTCACGCCTACCCCGGACTCGGCGATGCGCCAGTGCTCCCAACCCATCACGAAACCCGCCGGCGTCGTGGAGAGGCGCTGCGGCGGGCCGAGCTCGGCGAGGACCGCCGCCAGGGTTCGCCCTTCGGCTTCGCGCTCGTAGGCCGCCGGCAGCGGCGCACCAAGCTGGTAGAAAGACTGGGAGCAGGCCGCGAGGCCCGGCAGAAACAGGGCGAGCAGGAGCCGGCGCATGCCGTCAGTCATTGTCCGGGGGCCGCAGCCAGGTGGAGTAATCGGTGAGGCGATCGTCAGCATCGAAAAAAAAGATGGCGCGGTCGTAGCGCGTATCGACCTCGAAGCGGTTGTAGAGTACCAGCAGCAGGCCCTCGCCCTCGGCATGCTCGTTGAGGTAGTAAAGCACGGTCTCGTCACCGCTGGCGATGACCTGCGAGGGCGGCCCCAGCCGCGCGAGGACGTCTGCCCGCGTCGTCTCCCCCCGCACCAGCCCGGCCAGGGCAGATGGCTGCCAGTTCACTTCAACGCCGCGCTCGTTGCGGTACTGGGCACAGCCGACGAACACCGCCACCAGCATCGCCAGGAGGGCAGCTTTCAAGAATCGGGGCATCGGGTGTCTACCTCGCTGGAGACCTCGAGCATACGGGACCCAAACCGTCCAGGGAAGCCGGCTCACCAGGGGATGGGCGTCCCCGCATAGTCGACAAAGTGCAGTTCCCCGTCGGCCCGGGCCTCGTCCATGTGCTCGAGCAGCGCCTTCGCCACCCACCCCGGAGAGAACAGCCTGTCCGCCGGCACGCGGGCCTGGAAGGGCTTCGACAGCGCCGTGTCGGTAGTGCCCGGGTGGAAGGCCAGCAGGGCCACCTGCGGGGCGCGACGGCCGAATTCCACCGCAGCCGACCGCAGCAGCATATTGAGCGCGGCCTTGGACGCCCGGTAGCCGTACCAGCCCCCCAGCTGGTTGTCCCCGATGCTGCCGACGCGCGCGCTGAGCACGGCCACGGTCGCCGCTTCGCTGCGCCGCAGCACGGGCTCCAGCGCGGCAAGCCACAGCAGCGGAAGAACGGCGTTGACCTGGTAGAGGTGTCCGAGCGTGTCGGCGGCAAGTTCGCGCAACGCCTTCTCCGGACGGTACCCCTCACCGTGCAGCGTGCCCGTGGCGATCACAACCCGCGTCAGCGGCTGCTCCGCGCAGGCGTCGGCAATCACCCCGGCGGCCTCGTTGATCGCCGCCTCCTCTGCCGCGGAGACGAGCCACTGCACATTGTCGCAGCGGGCCAGGGCGGGCGGCGCGGCCGGCTGCCGGCTGACCGCGACGACCTGCCGGTAGCGCTGCGCAAGGGCCTTCGCCGCCGCGCCGCCGATGCCGCCGCCGGCGCCGATCACGACCGCTGTGGACGCCTCCTTCATCACCGTTTCCTTCGCGGGTTCCTTCGCGGGTTCCTTCGCGGGTTCCTTCGCGGGTTCCTTCGCGGTTTTCGTCACGGGTGCACCATGGCCTTGCCTACGCGGGACCGCGCCCGGCGGATGCCTTCCCAGCCCGCGCCACCGTGCTATGCTCAGCCGCCGGAGGAGGAACCACCATGACCGACAACACCGCGACCGCCACCCCGCCCTTCCGTCCCGCCGACGTGCTCGACCCCCACATCATGGGCGACGAGGCGACCATGTACGCCCTGTTCGACTACCTCCGCAGCACCGAGCCCGTGTCCTGGGTCGAGCACCCGGAGTACCGGCCCTTCTGGAACCTCACGCGCTACGCCGACGTGAAGGAGATCGGCAGCGCCAACGACGAGTTCCTGAGCGCCCCCCGCACCGTGCTCGTGCCCGAGGCCATGGAGCAGGCCCTGCTCGAGACCTTCGGCAACAGGAACGGCCTGGAGACGCTGATCCACATGGACCGGCCCAAGCACCTGAAGCTGCGCAAGGTCACCCGGGAATGGTTCCTGCCGCGCAGCATCGGCAAGCTCGAGGCAGAGGTGCGGGCCCTGGCAAAGGAGTTCGTCGACAAGATGGTCGAGGAGGGCCCGGAGTGCGACTTCGTGCGCGACGTTGCCCTGCTGCTGCCGCTGCGCGTGATTGTCTCCATCCTCGGCCTGCCCCGGGAAGCGGAGCCGACCATGCTCAAGCTGACCCAGGAGATGTTCGGGGGCCAGGACCCGTCGCTACAGCGCGGGGAAGACCCCACCGCCGGCCTCGCGGTCATCCAGGACTTCACGGACTACTTCACGGAGGTGATCGCAGAGCGCAAGCGCGAACCCTCGGACGACCTGGCCAGCGTGCTGGCCAACGCGACCGTGGACGGCCAGCCGATGGAGACGCTGGACCAGATGAGCTACTTCATCATCACCGCCAGCGCCGGCCACGACACGACCTCCGCCGCGATCGGCGGGGGCATGAAGGCACTCATCGAACATCCGGAGCAGCTCGCGCTCTGGCGGGACCGGCCCGATCTCGACGACCGCGCCGCCCGGGAACTCATCCGCTGGGTCTCGCCGGTACGGCACATGGTCCGCACCGCCACGCGCGAGCTCGAGCTCGGCGGCAGGACCATCCGCGAGGGCGACAACCTCGCCCTCTGGTACCCGGCCGCCAACCGTGACCCGGCCGCTTTCGACGCGCCCAACCGCCTGGACCTCACCCGCGACCCGAAGCAGCAGCTCGCCTTCGGCTACGGGTCGCACATGTGCCTGGGCCAGCACCTGGCCACGCTGGAGGTATCCTGTTTCTTCCGGGAACTGCTGCCCCGGCTTCAGGAGATCGAGCTGGCCGGGGACCCGGAGTGGGTCAAGGCGATCTTCGTCGGCGGCCTGCGCTCCCTGCCGGTCCGCTACCGCCTCCGCTAGGCACGCGCCGGCAGGCCCTGGCCGGGCTACAGGTGGCGGCGCACCGCCACCACGTCCGGTTCCTCGCGGTTGTAGACCAGCCGGAAACCCAGCCCCTCGCAGAGACGCAGCATGCGCCGGTTCGCCGCCAGCACCTCCCCTTCCATCACCTCGAGACCCCGGTCCCGGGCGGCGTTCATAAGCTGCTGCATGAGCCGCCGGCCCATGCCCTGGTGCTGCAGGTCGTCCGCCACCGTGAGCGCGAACTCGCAGGATTCGCCATCCGGATTCGCGACATAGCGGGCCACGCCGATAATGCGCGGGTCCGGTCCGTCCGGCGTGGCGATGGCGACCAGGGCCAGCTCCCGGTCGTAGTCGATCTGTGTAAAGCGGGCGAGCATCATCGGCGACAGCCTGTCGACCCGGTACATGAAGCGGTAGTAGCGGCTCTCCGGTGAGAGCCCCTCGACGAAGGCCCGCTCCATCTCCGCATCCTCGGGGCGGATGGGCCGGACGAGGAGATCGCTGCCGTCGGCGAGCTGCCAGTGCTCCTCCATCGCCGACGGGTAGGGATGGATGGCCATATGGCCGTAGCGCCGCGTGCTCGCCTGGCGCGTGTGCACGGTCATGCGCGCGTCGAGAGCGACGGCGCCCTCGCCACCCAGGCGCACCGGGTTCATGGTCAGCTCGATCAGCTCCGGCAGTTCGCAGGCGAGCTCCGAGACACGCATCAGCATGGCCACCAGCGACTCCGCGTCGGCCTCGCTCCAGGCGCCCGCCGGCGCGCCATCGAGAGCCCGGCGTACCAGTTCCCGCGCCAGGAACCCGTTGAGCGGCGGCAGCGCCACCTGCAGCCCGGGCATGGGTGACAGGCCGTCGCGGGCAGCACCGATGCCGATATAGGGACCGAAGGCCGGGTCCCGGGCCAGTACCACGGCCACCTCCCGCGGATCGTCGTCCTCGAGCAGCGGCTCGACGGAAATGCCGTTGATGCGTGCATCGGGACGGGCCGCCTTCACGCGGGCGATGATGTCCCGGTAGGCGCTGCGCACCTCGTGGGCATCGCGCACCCGCAGCCGCACCCCGCCGACCGCCGTCTTGTGGGGGATGTCCGGGGAGTTGACCTTCATGGCCACGGGCAGGCCGAGGGTCTCGGCGGCGACCAGCGCATCCGCCGCCGACGAGGCGTTGATGGCCGGTGCGACCGGCACACGGAACGCGCGCAGTACCGCCTTGGCCTCGGTCGCCGTCAGCGCCTCCCGGCGCTCACCGAGGGCGTTCTCGATCATGAGTCGCGCGCCTTCGATATCCGGGGGCTGCTGCTCGGAAAGCGGTGGCGGCACCTGCAGCAGCACCGCCTGGTTGCGCCGGTAGGCGGCGATGTAGGCGAAGGCATCCACGCCCCGCTCCGGGCTGGTGAAGTGTGGCAGCCGGGCCTCGGCCAGGAGTTCGCGGGAACGGGCAACGAGATTCTCGCCCATCCAGCAGGCCACCACGGGCTTGCCCGCGCCCTTCGCGGCCTCGATCACGGCCCGCGCACAGCCCTCCGGGTCGGTCATGCCCTGGGGCGTGAGCAGCACGAGCAGCCCGTCCACCCCGGCATCCTCGAGGAGTGCCTTGCAGGCGGCGGCATAGCGTTCCGGGCCGGCGTCGCCGAGGAGGTCGAGGGGATTCTCCGGCTGCCAGTGCGCCGGCATGAGGGAGCGCAGTGCGGCATGGGTACCGGCATGCGGTTGCGCCAGGCTGACGCCGCGGTGCCGGGCCCGGTCCGCCGCCATGCGCCCCGGGCCGCCGGCGTTGGTCACCACGGCCAGGTGCTGGCCGGTGATGCGCGTGCCGGCCAGCAGCGTGCGCGCAGCCGTGAACAGCTGGTGCACCGTGTTGACGCGTACGGCGCCGGCGCGCTCGACGGCGGCATCGAAGACCCGGTCGCCCGGGTTACCCGGCGTGTCCTCGTCGCGGCCGGACTTGAGCACGATCACCGGTTTCACCCGCGCGGTCATGCGCAGGCCGCTGAGGAACGCACGGGCATCGGTGATGCGCTCGACATAGACGAGTACGCTGTGCGTCGAGGCATCCACGGACAGGAAATCGAGCAGATCGCCGAAATCCACGTCCGAGGCGGCTCCCGGTGAGGCGACGGCGGAAAAGCCGAAGTCGTTGGAGTCGGCCCAGTCCAGAAGCGCATTGCAGAAGCCGACGGACTGTGCCAGGAGGGCAACCCTGCCGGGCTGGCTGCGGCTCTTGGCAAAGCTGGCATTGAAGTGCCAGGCCGGGCGCAGCACGCCCAGGCTGTTGGGGCCGAGGAGCGGCAGGTCGTGGGTGCGTGCGATATCCACGAGTTCCGCCTGCAGGCCGGCGCCGGCAGAGCCGATCTCGCCGAAGCCGGCGGACATGACGATGGCCGCACCGACGCCGCTTTCGGCGCAGTCGCGCAGCGCGGTCGCGACACTTGCCGCGGGGATGGCGAGGATCGCGAGATCCACCGGCCGGCTGATCGCCGAGACCTTGGCCCAGGCCGGACGCCCCTGCACCTCGTCCCGGTTCGGGTTGACCGGGTAGAGCTCGCCCTCGAAGCCCCCCTCGATGATATTGTGGAGGACGCGGCCACCGACGGCGTCGAGGCGGTCCGAGGCGCCGATAACGGCCACGGAGCGAGGCTCGAAGAGCTTGTGCAGGTAGTGTTTCTTCACGGTACGGTTTCCGGGGAGAGGTGGGGTCGGCGCCGTGCATGGCCGGGACTTTTGCGGGAGAATGGTGCCACAGTCGCAGGAGGGCTCTCCAGCACGCCATGACCATCGGCTATATTACGCACCGGGATTGCCTGCGCCACGACATGGGGCATCACCCGGAATGCCCTGCCCGCCTCACGGCCATCAACGACCGGCTCCTCGCCAGCGGCCTGGACATGGCCCTGGTGCACTACGACGCACCCTGCGCCGAGCGTGCCTGGCTGGAACGCGTGCACGACCCTGCCTACCTCGATGACCTCGAGGCGCGCTCACCCCGGGGCGGCCTCTCCTGGGTGGATGGCGACACGGCGATGAACCCGGCTACGCTGACTGCCGCCCGGCGGGCCGCCGGTGCCGCCGTCCTCGCCGTGGACCTCGTGCTCTCGGGCAGGGAAAAGCGCGTCTTCTGCGCCGTCCGCCCCCCGGGGCACCACGCCGAGCGCAACCGGGCCATGGGCTTCTGCTTCTACAACAACGTCGCCGTCGCCGCCCTGCACGCGCTGGAGGCCCATGGCCTGTCCCGCGTCGCCATCGTCGACTTCGATGTGCACCACGGCAATGGCACCGAGCACATCGTCGCCGGCGACCAGCGCCTGCTGTTCTGCTCGACCTTCCAGCACCCCTTCTACCCCCACTCGGGCTACGACAGCATCGACAGCAATGTGGTCAACGCCCCGCTGCCCGCCGGCGCGGACGGCGCCGCCTTCGCAGCTGCCGTGGAGGCGGACTGGCTTCCCCGGCTGCGCAGCTTCGCCCCGGAGCTGGTGCTGGTCTCCGCCGGCTTCGACGCCCACCAGGCCGATGACATGGCCGGTCTCAATTTCGTCGACAGCGACTACGCCTGGGTGACCGGGGAACTGTGCGCGATCGCCGCGGAGAGCGCCGGCGGGCGCATCATCTCGCTCCTAGAGGGGGGCTACGACCTGCACGCCCTGGCCCGGAGCGTGGAAGCCCACCTCAAGGCGATGCTCGGCTAGCCGCCCAGGAGCGTCACCAGCTGGTACACGCCGAGCGCACCGAGGTAACCGGCAAGGCCGTAGGCCGCGAACATCTGCAGGGGCAGACGCCAGGACCCGGCTTCCCGGCTCAGGATAGCCATGGTGGACACGCACATGAGGGCGATGGCAAAAAACACCAGGAGCGCCAGCCCGGAAGCCAGCCCGAGGTCGCTGGCCTGGATATGGTTGACCAGCGGGACCATGTTCTCCTCGGCGGACTCGATGCCGAACATGGCGCCGAGGGTGCCGACGAACACCTCCCGCGCCAGGAAGGACGTCAGGATGGCAACGCCGTAGCGCCAGTCCAGCCCGAGGGGCTCGAAGAGCGGGCCGACGAAGCGACCGAGCTGGCCGAGCCAGGAGTCGGCGAGATCCGCGCCGCCGTTGGGGAAGTAGCCGAGGAACCAGACCACCACGGTCACCGTGAGGATGATGCCGCCCGCCTTGGTGATGAAGTGCTTGCAGCGCTGCCAGGCCTTGCGCAGCAGCGGCACCCAGGCCGGCACGCGGTAGGGGGGCATTTCCAGCACAAAGGGCAAATCCGTGAAATGGTCGGCCCGGCTGCGCGAGACGAGCCCCGTAACCAGGAGGCCGCAGAACATGCCGAAGAAATAGACGCCGAACATCGCGAGGCCCTGCAGGCCGACGAGCCCGCCGAGGGCGGTGGTGTTGGGTATGAACGCGGCGATCAGCAGTGTGTAGACCGGGAGCCGCGCCGAGCAGGGCATGAGCGGGATCGCCAGGTAGGTCAGCAGACGCTTGCGCGGTGAATCGATGGAACGCGCGGCGTAGATGCCGGGGATGGCGCAGGCGACCCCGGACAGCATGGGGATGAAACTCTTGCCGGTGAGGCCGAAGACACGCAGCGGCTTGTGGCAGATGAGCGCTGCCCGCGCCATGTACCCCGAATCCTCGAGCATGCCGATGACGAAGGTGAGCACGAAGATCTGCGGTACGAAGACCAGGAAAGCACCGATCCCCGAGAACAGCGCATCCGCGGTGAAGTCCCTGCCCACCTGCCCGGGGACGAGGGGCACCACCAACCCGGCCAGCCAGCCGAGGCCTGCCTCCACGGCATCCATGGCCGGGGCAGCCCAGGTAAAGATCGACTGGAACAGGAGGTACATGATCGCGAAGAACGCGAGACCGCCCAGCGCCGTGTGCAGGAAAAACGCATCGAGCCGGGTCTGGGTCCGCACGAGCAGGTCGCCGCGGGGGCCGTACTTGCGCGCGAGCTGATGCGCATTGCCGCGCAGGAGCACATCGGGCGTGTGTGCCACGCCGTCGTCATGCGGCCAGGGATCAGCCTCGGCCGTGCTCTCGCCGCGCAGCCGGCAGAGGAGTTCCGGTACGCCCTTCCCCGTGCGCGCCGAGATGGGCAGCACCGGCGCCGAGAGTTCCCGGGACAGGCCTTCAAGATCTACCTCGAGGCCGTGGCCGGCGAGGATATCCATCATGTTGGCGAGCACGAGTACTGGCTTGCCGCGGCGCTCGCACTCGCGGATGACCTGGAGCGTGAAGTAGAGGCTCTTCTCCAGGCGCGTGACATCGATGAGGCAGAGCACGTGGGAGACCTCGGGGTCCTCGAGGCCCTGCTGGAACTGCTCGACCGCCACCTGCTCCTCGCCGGAGATCGGCTGCAGCGAGTAGGTGCCCGGGTAGTCGACCAGCGTCGTGTCTTCGAGGTCGGTAAAATGACCGCTGGCCACCTCGACGGTGATGCCGGGGAAGTTCGCGACCTTCTGCGTGAGCCCCGTGAGACGGTTGAAGAGCAGGCTCTTGCCGCAGTTGGGGCTGCCGATCAGGATGACCTTACGTGTCATGGGACTCCAGCTTGATATGGCTGGCAACCTCGTCGTCGAGAGAGAAGACGGTGTTGCTCACGCGGAATACCTTGGGCGAGCCGAAAGCCGGGGCCTGCAGGCAGGTGACGGTTTCGCCGGGGTGAAAGCCCATCTCCATGAGACGGACACGGTAGTGCTCCGCCAGGCTGTCGTCATAGCCCGCGATCACGCCACCCTCCCCCTTGCGCAAGGACCAGAGGGTCCGGGGAGCCCTGCCGCCTGCCGTTACTGTCATCCTGGCTTCCATGCTGGCCTCCGTCGCGGGGACTTCACGCCGTGGCGCGCTCCCGCTGCTGCGCGAGCCAAAGATGCGAATAATAACCGTTCATGGCCAGCAAGTCATCGTGTGTTCCACGCTCGACCACACGGCCCCCGCTCAGGACCACGAGTTCGTCGGCGTCGACCACCGTCGACAGCCGGTGAGCGATGACCAGCGTGCTGTGGGCCCGGGCGAGTTCCTTGAGCGCGTCCAGCACCGCTGCCTCCGAGCGGCTGTCCAGGGAGGAGGTCGCTTCGTCGAAAACCAGGACCGGCGCATCCTTGAGCAACGCGCGCGCGATCGCCACCCGCTGCTTCTCGCCACCGGACAGCTTGAGGCCCCGCTCGCCCACCGTGGTTTCCAGCCCCTCCGGCAGCTCCGCCACGAAAGCCGCGAGGTGCGCCCGGGAAAGCGCCGTCTGCACGTCGTCGTCACTCGCTCCCGGGCGACCGTAGCGGATGTTCTCCCGCAGGCTGTCGTTGAACAACACGGTATCCTGGGGAACGATGCCGATCGCCTCGCGCAGGCTTTCCTGGGTCACCGCGCGCAGGTCCTGGCCGTCGATGCGCACCGCACCGGCGACGGGATCGTAGAAGCGGAACAGCAGTTTCACAAGGGTGGACTTGCCCGCCCCGCTCGCGCCGACGAGTGCCACTTTCTTCCCGGCGGGCACGCGGAAGCTCACCGCATCGAGCACCGGTCGTCCGTTCGGGTAATGGAAGGACACCGCGTCGAACACGATCTCGCCGCCGGTTACCACCAGCGGTTGCGCCCCCGGCGCATCGCGGATCGCCGGCTCCCGGTCCAGCAGCATGAACAGGTTCTCGATGTTGGCGAGGGAGCTCTTGATCTCCCGGTAGACGAAACCCAGGAAACCCAGGGGCATGAACAGTTGCAGCATGAACTGGTTGATGAGCACGAAGTCACCGATGCTGAGCACGCCGCTGCTCACCTGCCACGCGGCGAGACCGATCACGGCGGTCTGGGACAGCGCGATGATCAGCGCCTGGCCCGCATTGAGGGCAAAGAGGGACAGGCGGTTGGAGCGCCGCGCCTGCTCCCACTCCGCGAGGGAGCGATCGTAGCGCTCCGCCTCGTAGCCCTCATTGGTGAAGTACTTGACCGTTTCGTGATTGAGCAGGCTGTCCACGGCGCGCGTATTGCTGCTCGAGTCCGCCTCGTTGACCGCGCGTACGAAGCGCGTGCGCCACTCGGTGGCACGGAAGGAAAAGAGCGCATAGGCGACCACGGAGGCGACGACGACCGCCGCATAAGCGCCACCGTAGTTGAACAGGAGAATACCGGCGACCATCACGATCTCGAAGAGCGTCGGGGCGATGTTGAAGACGAAGAAGCGCAGGAGGAAGCTGATGCCCGTGGTGCCGCGCTCGATATCCCGGGCGAGGCCACCGGTACGCCGGTTCAGGTGGTAGTCGAGTTCCAGGCTGTGCACGTGCCGGAAGGCGGTGAGCCCGATGCGGCGCATGGCGCGCTCGGTCACCCGGCCGAAGAGCGTATCGCGCAGCTCGCCGAAGAAGACGTTGGCGAAGCGCGCCGCTCCGTAGGCCAGCACCAGGCCCAGGAGGAGGCTGCCGCCGAGGACCGGGCCCGTGGCGCCATCGAGCCCGTCGACGAGGTGCTTGAGCAGGAAGGGTATGGCCAGCAACGCCCCCTTCGCCGCCAGCAGGCAGGCGAGCGCCAGCCCGATGCGCGGCCAGTTGCCGGCAAGGAGCGGGACCAGCCGCTTGAGCACGCCCCAATGCAGGCGGCCCGCGGGTGGGTCTGTCAGGGGGGTGCCTCGCATGGCTCTGCGCCCGGCGCTTGCGCCCGGGGCTCGCTGTCAGGAATGAGTGCGCCTCGCGGTGCGGTACCCGGGACCGCGATGGCCCCGGGGAGACGACCGGTCAGTCGACGATGAGGCCGGCGGCGTCGGCCGCGGTCAGGCCGAGGGTCTGCACGACCATGTTGAAGAATTCCGCCTCACTGGCGGAAACACGCTCGTCGGCGTGCATGACCTCCACCAGTCCACTGACGATGGCACGCCGCTGCTCCTTCGACAGGCGCGGGCTCGCCTCCGCCAGGCACTTGTGCAGTGGCACCATCTCGTACACCTTCGACAGCGCCGCGGTGCGCACGTCGGCGCTGGAGATCTCTTCGCCGAGGCGCTCCTTGATGACGCGCTGCACCGTGCTCACCTCTGCCGGGTGCGAGTAGGCGTCGGCATCCGTGGCCCGGGCCAGCACAAGGACGAACAGCTCGCGGAAAATCGCCTCGTCCGAGGTTTCTTCGCGCTCCCCGAAGAGCTGCCTGACCTTGCTGAAATCCACCAGTGCCATGTTGTCCTCCCGAACGGCGCGTTGCGAAAGCGCAGAGCATAGCCTGTTACCTGCGCGTTGAACACCACCGGGGTGATAGTGCCGGGGCCCACAGCGCCGGACACCACCGAGGACTGGAAACGCGGTCCAATTGCAAAGGCGGCGGCGGCAGGCGACACTTGTATCCATCACCGCCAAAGAAGCTGACCCGGAGACACCATGGCAAACGAGGGCTACCACGAACCCGTCGAGGAACTGTCCGCGGAGACGCGCGACATGCACCGCGCGATTGTTTCCCTGATGGAAGAACTGGAGGCAGTGGACTGGTACAACCAGCGCGTCGACGCCTGCGGGGACGAGGAACTGAAGCGGATTCTCGAACACAATCGCGACGAGGAAAAGGAACACGCGGCCATGGTGCTGGAGTGGATCCGTCGCCGCGACCCGTCCTTCGACAGCGAGCTCAAGGACTACCTGTTCACGGACAAGCCTATCGCGCACGGCTGACGCCGCCGGCGCAGGGGCGACCGTGGCAGAAACACTGGACACCGTCGGCTGGCGGGAATGGCTGCGCTTTCCCTCGCTCGGGATCGACGCCATCAAGGCCAAGGTCGACACCGGGGCCCGCACGAGCTGCCTGCACGCTTTCGAGCTAGAGCCCTTCGACCGCGGCGGTGAGCCCTGGGTCGCCTTCGCCATGCACCCGTTCCAGCGTGACGAGCAGACCGTCCTGCGCTGCGAAGCCCCGGTCGTGGACCGGCGCCGGGTGCGTGATTCCGGCGGTCATGCGGAGCAGCGCTACGTCATCGCCGTGCCCCTGTCGCTGGGCCCCTACACCTTTGACGCGGAAGTCACGCTGACGAGCCGCGATACGATGCTTTTTCGCTGCCTGCTGGGCCGCACCGCGCTGCGGGGCCGCTTCCTGGTCGACCCAGGGCGCTCCTACCTCATCGGCAAGGCACCCGGCGCCGGCGCTGCGCCCCGGCAAGGAGGAACCAGAACATGATCATGAAAATCGGCATCCTGTCCCGCAACCGCAAGCTCTACAGCACGAGCCGGCTGGTGGAGGCCGCCGCGGAGCGCGGTCACGAAGTCCACGTCCTCGACACCCTGAAATGCTACATGGACATCAACTCGGCCAAGCCCATGATCTACTACAAGGGCGAACCGCTGGAGGGCTACGACGCGGTGATCCCGCGCATCGGCGCCTCTATCACCGAGTTCGGCACCGCGGTGATCCGCCAGTTCGAGATGATGGGGGTCTACTGCCTGACGGAGTCCATTCCCCTCGGCCGTTCCCGGGACAAGCTGCGGGCCCTGCAGCTCATGTCGCGCAAGGGTGTGGGCATGCCGGTCACGGGCTTCGCCCACGACGTGGAGAATGGACGGCAGCTGATCAAGATGGTCGGCGGCACACCCGTGGTGCTCAAGCTCCTCGAGGGCACGCAGGGGCGCGGCGTGGTACTCGCCGAGACCTACAAGGCCGCGGAATCGGTGATCGACGCCTTCATCGAACTCGGCGCGGACTTTCTCGTACAGGAGTTTATCAAGGAGGCCGGCGGTTCCGACGTGCGTGCCTTCGTGATCGGCCGCCGCGTGGTGGCGGCCATGGAGCGGAGTGCGGCGGAGGGCGAGTTCCGCTCGAACCTGCACCGGGGTGGCAGCGCCTCGGCGACCAAGCTCACACCGGAGGAGCGGCGTACCGCGGTAAAGGCGGCGCAGACGATGGGGCTGTCCGTCGCCGGCGTGGATATCCTGCGCTCCTCCCGCGGGCCCCTGATCATGGAGGTGAACTCCTCGCCGGGCCTGCGCGGCATCGAGGAAGCCAGCGGCAAGGACATCGCCGGGCGCATCATCGACTATGTCGAGGAGAACGCCCGCCCCACCAAGAGCGACAGCCGCCGGACCCGGGGCTGACGTGACGAAGGCGCGCCGCGAAGCCATCGTCATCGGCGGCGTCAGCGTCGCCCCGGGGCAGCACCGGACCGTCGATGTCCCCGTTTCACCCCTGTACACCCACGACGACCTGTCCATCAGCGTCCAGGTCATCCATGGCAGCCAGCCAGGCCCCGTGGTCTTCATCTGCGCCGCGATCCACGGCGACGAGATCAACGGGGTGGAGATCATCCGCCGGCTCCTCAAGCACCGCTCCCTGAAGACCGTGCGCGGCACGCTGCTGGCCATCCCCATCGTCAACGTCTATGGCTTCCTGAACCACTCGCGCTACCTGCCGGACGGCCGCGACCTGAACCGCTCTTTCCCGGGCTCGGACGCCGGCTCGCTGGCCGCGCGCGTGGCCAATACCTTCCTGCAGGAGATCGTCCTCAAGTCGGATTTCGGCATCGACCTGCACACCGGCGCCCGGCACCGGGCCAACTTCCCGCAGATCCGGGCGGATCTCGATATGGAGGGGGCCCGGGGCATGACCGAGGCCTTCGGCGTGCCCCTGGCGCTGGACTCCAAGATCCGCGACGGCTCCCTGCGCGAGGCGGCGGGGGACGCGGGCATACCGGTCATCCTCTACGAGGCCGGTGAGGCCCTGCGCTTCGAGGAAATGTACATCCGCGCCGGTGTCAGCGGCATCGTCAACGTGCTCAGGCACCTCGGCGTGCTCCGGCGGAGCCGCCGCAAGCACCCGCTGCGCCCGCCGATCGTCAGCGACCAGTCGAGCTGGCTGCGCGCCCCCGAGAGCGGCATCTTGAGCACCCTCGTACCCCTAGGCGCCAAAGTCGTGGCCGGACAGACCATCGGCGTCGTCGCCGACCCCCTCGGCTCCCGGGAAAGCCCCCTCGAGGCCACCCACGACGGGGTCGTCATCGGGCGCACGAACCTGCCGCTGGTCTACGAGGGCGACGCGGTGTTCCACATCGCCCGCTACGGGCGACGCACGCACCTCGTGGAGCGGCACCTGGAAGAATTCCAGGAACACTACGAAAGCCAGGAACCATGAGCGGATGCTATACTGCGCGCGCTAAGCCCGCTTTCAGGGTGCTGGCCCGGACAACTCCCCTATGCGCAAGAACCTGATCATCGCCACGCTGATCGCCGTCGGCATATTGCTGTGGCTGCTCTCCGGCGTCCTCGGCAAGGACAGCGGCGACGGGCCGGCGAACCCGCCGGCACTCGCCGAGGTGCAGCCGCGGGAAACCAGCCGCGAGCCCGTGGCCGTGCGCGCCCGCGAGAGCCGCGCCGAACCCCGGCAGCGCATCCTGTCCCTGCGCGGGCGCACGGAGAACAAGCGCACCGTCGAGGCGCGCGCTGAAATCACCGGCCGCGTGATCGAGCGGCCCGTGGAGCGCGGCAGCCGCGTCGAGGAGGGCGACGTCCTCTGCCGCCTCTCCATCGACGACCGGGAAGAAGCCGTGGCCGAGGCCGAGGCGGCGCTGGAACGCGCACGCATCGAGTACGAGGGCGCGCTCAAGCTGCGCGACAAGGGCCTGCAGTCGGCCACCGCCATCGCCCAGGCCGAAGCAAACCTCGCCGCCGCCCGCACGACCCTCAAGCGCCAGCAGCTCAACCTCGAGCGCACGACGCTGCGCGCGCCCTTCGCGGGGGTCGTCGAGGCAGTGGCCCTCGAGATCGGCGACTACGCTACGCCCGGCACCGCCTGTGCCACGCTCCTGGACCTCGACCCGATGCTGGTGACGGCCCGGGTCTCGGCGGCGGACGCGGTCAGGCTCGCCCCGGGGTCACCGGTACGCGCGGTGACCGCCACGGGCCGGGAACTCACCGCAACGCTCAGCTTCATCGGCAAGCAGAGCGATGCAGCCACGCGCACCTATCCGCTCGAGGCCACCGTACCCAACCCGGACTACAGCCTGCGTTCGGGCGTGCCCGCCACGCTGCGGATTCCCGTTGAGGAGGTGCTGGCGCACCGGGTGTCGCCGGCGCTATTCACCCTGGATGATGCTGGTGAGCTCGGGTTGCGCGTGCTCGACAGCAACGACCGGGTCGCGTTCCATGGCATCGAAATCGTCGAGGACGGCCCCGAGGGCACCTGGGTCAGCGGCCTGCCAGCGGTGACGCGCATCATTACCGTCGGCCAGGAGTTCGTTTTCGAGGGTGATCGGGTGCGGGTCGAGGAAGCCGGCGCCCCGACGCTGTCGGCACGGTCCGCCCGGTGATCGCCTTCATCGACTCGGCGATCAGCCGCACCCGCAGCACGCTGCTGGTGATGGCCATGGTCGTTCTGGTCGGGCTCATCGCACGCGCCATACTCCCCATCGCGAACGAGCCCCACATCGAAGCCCCGTTCTTCTATGTGGGCATCCTGCATGAGGGCATCTCACCGGAAGACGCGGAGCGGCTGCTCATCCAGCCCATGGAGATCGAGCTGCGCAAGATCGAGGGTATCGAGGAGATCACCGCTCTGGCCTCGGAGGGCAACGCCACGCTCTTCGTCGAGTTCAATGCCGACATGGACCTCGACGAGGCGCTCACCGACGTACGCGAGGCGGTAGACCGCGGCAAGGCAGAGATACCGAGCACCGCCGAAGAGCCCATGGTACGGGAGCTGCAGATCAACGATTTCCCGATGATCCAGGTCAGCCTGGTGGGCGAGGGTGTCCCGGAACGCGACATTTATGAAGCCGCGGTCATGCTCCGCGATGAATTCGAGACGATCCCCGAGGTGCTCAAGGCCGAACTCCGCGGCGAGCGAGAGGAAATGCTCGAGGTGCTGGTCGACCCGGAGGCGATGGAAAATTACGCCATCTCCAGCGAGGAGCTCATCACCACGCTGCAGCGCAACAACCGCCTGATACCCGCTGGCAGCCTCGACACCGGCGGCGGACGCTTTTCCGTCAAGGTCCCCTCTGTGGTGGAGGAGCCGGCGGATGTCATGACCCTGCCCGTACGCAGCGACGGCTCCACCGTGGTTAGCCTCGGCGATATCGCCACCATCCGCAAGACCTTCAAGGACCGCACCAGCCATGCCCGGGTCAACGGGCGCGAGGCAATCACCGTCGCCGTTACCCAGCGGGCGAACGGCAACATCATCGAAGGGGTCACCGCCGTCCGGACGATGATCGACGAGCTGCGACCGCGCATCCCTCAGTCCATCGAACTGCTGGTGACCCAGGACCAGGCTGAATTCGCCGAGCTGCAGGTGACGGAGCTGCAGGGCAACATCTTCACCGCGCTCGCCCTGGTGATGGTGCTTGTGGTGGCCTCCATGGGCTTCCGCAGCGGCCTCATCGTAGGCTTCGGTATCCCCGTGTCGCTGCTGTTCTCGGTCACGATCATCTACCTGCTCGGCTATACCTTCAACTTCATGGTGATGTTCGGGATGCTCCTCGGCCTGGGCATGCTCATCGACGGTGCCATCGTGGTCACGGAGTATGCGGACCGGCGCATGGGCGAGGGCATCGACCACCAGGCCGCCTACTCGGAGGCGGTCAAGCGGATGTTCTGGCCGGTTACTGCCTCCACGGCGACAACCCTGGCTGCCTTCCTGCCGCTGATGTTCTGGCCCGGTATCTCCGGGAAGTTCATGAGCTACCTGCCGATCACCGTGTTCACGGTGCTCGCCGGTTCCCTGCTCTATGCCCTGCTCTTCGGCCCGGTACTCGGCACGGTCTTCGGGCGCCCCACTAAGCACAGCGCTGCCGCGGCAGCGCAGATGCATGAGCTCGAGACAGGCGACCCCACGAAGCTGCGCACGCTCACGGGCAGCTATGCGCGCTTCCTTTCAGGGGTGACGCGACGGCCCCTGGTCACCCTGGGGCTGATCCTTGGCGTGCTGGCCTGCATCTTCTGGGCCTATGGCCGTTTCGGCGTCGGCATGGTCTTCTTTTCCAACTCCGACCCCCAGTTCATCCAGGTCTCCGTGCGCGGCCGGGGCAACTTCGCCGCCGAGGAAGTGGACCGGCTCGTCAGGCAGGTGGAGGATCAGATCCTGCAGATCAGCGGTATCCGCGCCGTGAATGCCCGCACGATCCTCCCGGGCAGCAACGGCATCGGCCGGGGCGCGGACGCCACCGCCGACCGGATCGGCGCGATCTTCATCGAGCTTTACCCCGAGCAGGAGCGGGAGCGCTCAGGCAGCGAAATCTTCCAGGAAATCCGCGCCCGAACGAGCGGCTTCCCCGGCATTATCGTAGAAGTATTCGGCGAGGAGATGGGCCCGCCGGTGGGCAAACCGATCCAGATCGAGGTGCGCTCCCGGGAGCGGGAACTGCTGGAGCCGGCCATCGTCCGGATCCGCGCGCACATGGACACGCTGCCGCAACTGGTGGATATCGACGACACCCGTGCCCTGCCTTCCATCGAGTGGCGTATGGAGGTCGACCGCGCCGAAGCTGCCCTCTACGGTGCGGATGTCGTTGCGGCAGGTGTCGCGGTTCAGCTGGTGACCAACGGAGTGAAGGTGGCGGAGTACCGGCCGGACAGCTCGGAAGACGCGGTGGATATCCGGGTGCGCTATCCCGCGCGCTACCGGGGTGTGGAAGCCATGCGCAGCCTGCGGCTGAGTACCAGCCAGGGGCGGGTGCCGCTGTCCAACTTTGTCACCATGAAGCCACGCCAGGGAGTGGATACGCTCGAACGGATTGACGGGACGCCCGTGGAGCGCGTCCGCGCGGACGTGGTCGAGGGGGTACTGGCGGATACCATGGTCGGCGAACTTGAGGCATGGCTGTCGAAGCAGACCTTCGACCCGGCCCTTGATGTCCGCTTCCGCGGCGCCAACGAGGAGCAGAACGAGTCCATCGCCTTCGTGCAGGTCGCCTTCCTGTTGTCGCTGCTGCTGATGTTCGTGCTGCTGGTCACCCAGTTCAACAGCTTCTACCAGAGCTCGCTGATTCTCCTGGCGGTGATCATGTCCACCGCCGGCGTCCTCCTGGGGCTGCTGATCCTCGGCAACCCCTTCAGCGCCATTCTCAGCGGGGTCGGCGTGGTCGCCCTGGCCGGTATCGTGGTGAACAACAACATCGTGCTCATCGACACTTTCAACTACGTACGCAGCCAGCACCCGGAACTCCCCGTGCAGGAGATCATCGTGCGCTCATCCGCGCAGCGCCTGCGCCCGGTACTCCTGACCACGGTGACCACCGTCTTCGGCCTGCTGCCGCTGGCCTGTGGCCTGTCCGTGGACCTGATCAATCGCAGCGTCACCGCCAGCGGGCAGATGTCGACCTTCTGGGGGCCGCTTTCCCAGGCCATCGTCTTCGGCCTGTCCTTCGCCACAATCCTGACCCTGGTGGCCACACCCGCCATGCTCGCCCTGCCGGCGCGCCTGCGCGAACTCCTGGGTCGCCTGCGTCGTCGCGGCAGCGGCGAGGCCGTGGCAACGTCCTGAACCGCTCCGTCCGCCGCCGGCGCTGAGCAACGGCGTTCAACGACAAAGCGGCGCCATTCCGGTATGATCCGCCCCGCACGAGCTGGCCGTGCCCGACTATCCGCCAGCGGTCATCCCGGATACTCCCTATGACTTTTGCCGATCTCGGCCTCAGCGACGCACTGCTGAAGGCCATTGCCGAGCGTGGCTACGACACGCCCTCCCCGATCCAGCGCGGTGCCATTCCCGATATCCTCGCCGGCCATGACCTCATGGCCGCGGCCCAGACCGGCACCGGCAAGACCGCTGCCTTCACCCTGCCGCTGCTGCAGCGGCTGGCGGAGGGCCCGGCGGCGCCGGCACGGCAGGTGCGCGCGCTCGTGGTCACCCCGACCCGCGAGCTGGCGGCGCAGGTGCACGACAGCGCGGTACACTATGGCGCCCACCTGCCGCTGCGCGCGGAAGTCGTCTTCGGCGGCGTCAAGATCAACCCGCAGATCGCCCGGCTGAAGCGCGGCTGCGACATCCTCGTCGCCACCCCCGGGCGGCTTCTCGATCTGCACCAGCAGGGCGCGGTGAGCTTCGATGCGCTCGAGGTACTGGTGCTCGACGAGGCCGACCGGATGCTCGACATGGGTTTCATCCACGATGTGCGCCGTATCGTCGCCCTGCTGCCGACGAAGCGGCAGACGCTCATGTTCTCCGCGACCTTCTCCACGGACATCCGCCGCCTGGCCCAGGGCTACCTGCACCAGCCGCGGGAGGTAGCGGTCGCCCCGGCAAACTCCACCGCAGACACGGTGGAACAGTGGATCTACCCGGTGGACAAGGGCCGCAAGCCGGACCTGCTCTCGCATCTCATCCGCGAGCGCAACTGGCACCAGGTGCTGGTGTTCTCACGCACCAAGCACGGCGCCAACCGCCTCGCCAAACGCCTGGAACGGGACGGCATCGTCGCCGAACCGATCCACGGCAACAAGAGCCAGAATGCCCGCACCCGCGCGCTGGAGGGCTTCAAGAGCGGTCGTGTGCAGGCGCTGGTGGCCACGGACATCGCCGCCCGGGGCCTGGATATCAGCGGCCTGCCGCAGGTCGTCAATTTCGACCTGCCCAACGTCTCCGAGGACTACGTGCACCGCATCGGCCGCACCGGCCGTGCGGGCGCCGCCGGGCACGCCTACTCGCTGGTGTGCGCCGAGGAGGCGGAGTACCTGCAGGGCATCGAGCGGCTCATCCGCCGCACCCTGCCCCGGGAACAGGTGGCCGGCTTCGAGCCGGCGGAGCCGCTGCCCGAGCCGGGTGCGGGCCGACCGAGCACCGGGGGGCGCGGTGCGCCCGGCAGCCGCCGTCCGTCCGGGGGCGGCAGGGAGGCACCTTCGGGTCAGGCCCGGCGGCGACGCCGGGGCCGGGGCCGGGGACGAGGTGCGGCAACGGCGGCGGGCAGCGGCGGCAACCGCTAGCCACCCACCGCGCGGACTGACTCCTAGAGCCGGGCGGAGAGCGCCGGGATCACCCGGTGCAGCATCTCGTCGTTGAGGGAGTAGTCCACGGGGATCTCGACGAGGTGCACCGCGGGCTCCTCCAGGCAGCGGGCCAGGACCGCTTCGAGCTCCGCCGTGGCGCCGATGCGCCAGCCGCGGGCGCCGTAGGCCTCGGCATAGCGCACGAAGTCCGGGTTGCCGTAGTCGAGGCCGAAATCCGGCAGCTGCATGTCGGCCTGCTTCCACTTGATCATGCCGTAGGCGTCATCGCGCAGCACCAGGACCACCACGTGCAGGCCAAGACGCACGGCGGTTTCCATTTCCTGGCTGTTCATCATGAAACCGCCGTCGCCGCAGACAGTGAGCACCGGGCGCCGGGGGTACACGAGCTTCGCGGTCATGGCCGAGGGCAGGCCCGCGCCCATGGTCGCCAGGGCGTTGTCCAGCAGCAGGGTGTTCGGGTGCGCCGCCGGGTAGTTGCGGGCGAACCAGATCTTGTAGATACCGTTGTCCAGCGTAACGATGCCTTCCGCCGGCATCACCCTGCGCACCGCGCGGACCAGGTACTCGGGCCGAAGGGGGAAGCGCTCGTCGGCCTCGCACTCGTCCCGGTGCGCGACATAGGCCTCATGGGCGCGGCGGAACAGCTCGAAGTTCCAGTGCGGCTGGGGAGAGATGCGTTCCTTGATCTGCCAGATGCTGTTGGCGATATCGCCCACTACCTCCAGCTGCGGAAAGTAGACCGGGTCTACCACCGCGGAATCAAAGTTGATGTGCATGACCTGGCGCCGATCCGTGGGCCGCATGAAAAAGGGCGGCTTTTCCACCACGTCGTGGCCGACGTTAATGATCAGGTCCGCCGCCTCGACGACGCGATGCACGAAGTCCCCATCGGACAGTGCCGTGTTGCCTAGGAAGCGCGGGCCGTGTTCATCGAGCACGCCCTTGCCCATCTGCGTGGTGATGAAGGGGATGTCTGTCTTCGCCACGAACTCGCGCAGCATCTTCGCGGTCAGCTTGCGATTGGCCGCGGCACCGATGAGCAGGACCGGCGAGCGTGCGACCTCGATCATCGCCACGGCGCGGTCGATGGCCTTGTACTCGGCGATCGGCCGCCGCACCGAGCCCGGCGCGATCAGCCCGGCATCGGTCTCCTCCGCCGCGATGTCCTCCGGCAGCTCGATGTGCGCGGCGCCGGGGCGCTCCTCGTGGGCGAGCCGGAAGGCCTCGCGCACTGCGGCCGGGATGCGGTCGCCACTGACGACCTGGGTTGTGTACTTGGTCAGGGGCTGCATCATGTCCACGACATCGATGACCTGGAAGCGGCCCTGCTTGCTGGTCTTGATCGGCTTCTGCCCGGTCACCATGAGCATGGGCATGGCGCCGAGCTGGGCGTAGGCCGCGGCAGTGACGAGATTGGTAGCCCCCGGGCCGAGCGTCGACAGGCAGACACCGACCCTGCCCGTCAGCCGGCCATAGGTGGCGGCCATGAAACCCGCTGCCTGCTCGTGCCGGGTCAGCACGAGACGGATCGACGAGGTACGCAAGGACTCGAGGAGGTCCAGGTTCTCCTCCCCGGGAATACCGAACACGTACTCGACGCCCTCGGCCTCCAGGGCGCGGACGAACAGGTCCGAGGCTTTCATGGCGGCTCCTTCTCCGGCGGTTACCCTGTCGTCGCTACGCGAGGCCGCCGGCGGCAGTTCATTCCGCGGGCGGCGCGAGCAGGTCCAGCGCCATGGCAGTCATGGCGGCGATGCCGGTGCGCAGCGTCGGTGCCGGGTCCGGGGCGAAGAATGGCGAGTGCAGCGACGGCAGCGTGGCTTCGCCACGCTCATAGCGGTCCCAGAGGTCCTGCGGGACCACGCCCAGGCGGATCATGAAGCTGGGAATCTGCTCTTCCGTGCGTCCATAGCGCGCGAAATCCTCACCGCCCATTTCCTTGGGCACCTCAACGAGGTTTTCCTCGCCGATGGCGCCGGCCATGGCGGCGACGCCACGCTCGACCAGGGCCGGGTCGTTCCACAGCGCCGGCGTGTACTCGTCCCGGATCTCCACGTCCGGGGCCAGTTCGCCCTCGAAGCCCAGGGCCTCGGCCTGCTTCACGGCGATGCGGCGGATGCCGTCCAGCAGCGTTGCCCGCGCCGCGTCGGAGTAGGAGCGCACCGTGAGTTGCAAGGTGGCGCTGTCCGGGATGATGTTGTGCTTGGTGCCGGCGTGGATGGAGCCCACGGTCACCACACCCGGCTCGGTCGGATGCAGTTCCCGGGATACGAGAGTCTGCAGGTCCATGATGATCGCCGCTGCCAGCACCACCGGGTCCTTCGCCGCATGCGGATAGGCGCCGTGGCCACCGATGCCCTTGAGGCGGATGTCCACCGAGTCCACGTTGGCCATCATCCAGCCGGGGACGTAGCCCACCTTGCCGGCGGGCAGCGTCGCCAGCGTGTGCAGGGACAGGTTGTAGTCGGGCGTCGGGAACTTCTCGAAGAGACCGTCGGCGAGCATCATGCGGGCCCCGGCACCGCGCTCCTCGGCCGGCTGGGCGATCACCAGCAGCGTGCCCTGCCACTCATCCTGCCTCGCCGCGAGATCGCGGGCCGTCGCCGTACCCACGGTCATGTGCACGTCGTGTCCGCAGGCATGCATCACGTGCACCGCCTGGCCGTCCTGCTCCGTGGCCGTCGCCTCGCTCGCGTAGGGCAGGCCCGTTTGTTCCTTCACCGGCAGGCCGTCCATGTCCATGCGCAGCATGACCGTCGGCCCGTCACCGTTTTCCAGCACACCGACAACGCCGTAGCCGCCGACACCTTCGGTCACCGCGAAACCCGCATCGCGCAGCTCGGCCGCGATCGTGGCGGCGGTCTCCTTCTCCTGGAAGGACAGCTCGGGGCTCCGGTGCAGCGCCTTGTAGAAAGCTAGCGGCTCGAAAGCGAAGGCCGGTGCGGCGAGAGCGAGGCCGAGGAGCACGGCGAGAACAGGACGTGGCATGGCGATATCTCCGGGTAGCTTTGCCGCGAGTCTAGCAAATCGGCGCCGGCCCCGCCGTCGCCCTTCCCCGCTCCGGTGCTATGCTGGCCACCACCCGAAGCAACCGGAGTCCCGCCGTGCGACAACGCCTCCCCGCCACCCTTCTCTGCCTGTTGAGCCTCGCGCTGGCACCGGCCGCCCCTGCCGACCCGGAAAAGGCCGCTGAGGCCTTCGGACGGCTGCTGGCAGAACACTGGGCACGCGCACAGGAAGAACAAGTGTTCTTCCGCACGGACCCGGACGCTTTCCGCCCGAACGGCGCTCTACCGGACGTGGGCCCCGAAGGCCGCGCCCGCCGCCAGGCCTTCAATCGCGAGATCCTCGAGCGCCTCGGGCAGATCGACGGGGACGCGCTAAGGGGCCAGGATCGGCTGAGCTACCACCTGTTCCGTTATGAGCGGGAAACAGAGGCGGCGAGCTACTCACAGCCCGGGCACCGCTTCCCGATCACCGCCCTTTTCGGCTTCCACAGCTATTTTGCAGACGCCCCGGCGAACATGGACTTCTCCTCCGTAGCCGACTACGAGCGGCTGCTCGAGAGCTTCCGCGACTACCCGCGCTACAACCGGCAGCAGATGGCCAACCTGCAGGAGGGCATCGACAGCGGCTACACACAGCACTGCACGGCCATGGCCGGCTACGAGAGGACCATCAGCCGCTATCTCGTCGAGGACCCGGCCGACAGCGCCCTGTACGAGCCGTTCACCCGCTTCCCGCAGACCGTGCCGGCCCGCGAACGGGAGCGGCTGGCCGCTGCAGCCCGCGCGGCGCTGGTCGAGGCCGTGCTGCCGGCTTACGCGGCTTTCCTGCGCTTCTATGAAGAGCACTATGCCCCCGCCTGCCGGGAGGCGGAAGCCATCACCAGCCTGCCTGGCGGGGACGGCTACTACCGCTACCTGGTCCGCTACTATACGACCACCGCAATGACGCCGCGGGAGATTCACGAGCTGGGTCTCTCGGAGACGAAGCGGATCCGTGCGGAGATGGACGCGATCATCGACGCCAGCGGCTTCGAGGGCGACTTCCGTGCCTTCCTCGATCGCCTCCGCGACGACCCGGCTTCCTACGCCGCGAGCCGGGAAGACCTGCTGGAAAAGATCGCCCTCATCGCCAAGACCATGGACGGCATGATGCCGCGCTTTTTCGGCCGGCTCCCTCGCATGCCCTACACCATCCGCGAGGCCGAGGGACGCGGCGCCTTCTACGCGAGCGGCACGGCCGATGGCCGCAATCCCGGGGTGTATTTCGTCAACGCCACCGACTACGAGGCCAAGCCACTGTACACGCTGGAGGCGCTGACGCTGCACGAGGCCGTGCCCGGGCACCACCACCAGATGGCCCTTGCCCTCGAGCTTGACCTGCCGCCATTCCGACGCACGCTCTACCACGCCGCCTTCGGCGAGGGCTGGGGGCTGTACGCCGAGAGCCTGGGCAAGGAAGCCGGCTTCTACAAAGATCCCCGTTCGGACTTCGGCCGGCTTACCTATGAAATGTGGCGGGCCAACCGCCTGGTGGTGGATACGGGGCTGCACGCCTTCGGCTGGACGCGCCGCGAAGCCATCGACTTCATGCTCGCGAACTCGGCGCTAACGGCGGCGGAGATCACGGCCGAGGTGGACCGCTACATCACCTGGCCCGCGCAGGCCCTCGCCTACAAGGTCGGCGAGCTCCGCATTCAGGCCCTGCGTGACCGCGCCGAAGCGGCGCTGGGCGATGGTTTCGACCTGCGTGCCTTCCACGACCTGGTGGTGGGAAACGGGTCGCTGCCTATTGCGCTCCTCGAGGACCTGGTGAAGGAATGGATCGACGAGGGGCTGGCGCGGGCCCCATAGCACCCGGGCCGGGGCAAGCCCCGGACAGTCAGTAATCGAGGGGCAGCATGGTGCCCGGGTGCAGCTTGAGGTCAATGAGCAGGGGACGCCGGCCATCCCGTATCGCCTCGCAGGCGGCTTCCAGCTCAGCCGGCTCGCGCACGGAAACGCCGTGGCCGCCCATGACTTTGGCGACAGCGGCGAACTCGGGCCAGTCAAAGAGGGCGAGGCGTGGGTCAAGTCCGCGGTCTGCGTACTGTACGTGCTCGGCGCCGTAGCTGGCATCGTTACAGACGATGACGATGAGGTCGAGTTGCTCGCGAACCGCCGTGTGAAATTCGCTGACACCGCCGAGCATGAAGCCGCCATCTCCAACAACGAGCACCGTCGGACGCTGCGGCGACGCCACCGCGGCGCCCATGGCATAGCCGGGCGCGAGACCGATGGACCCGAAGTTCACGGTGTGAATAAACGCCCCGGCAGACGCCACCGAAAGAGCCTTCCAGGCCTGCCCCACGAACCGGCCCACGTCGGTGACCACGATCCGATCGCGGGCAATGACATCGTTCAGCCGCAGGAGCGAGCGAGTCAGGTCCACAGTGTTCGCCGTGGCGGTATCGGCGAGGCCCTGGAACGGGTCGGAGGCGTCAATACGCTCGCGGATCTCTTCATTCCTGAAACCACTGGGCGGAATCTCTGCCGCATCAAGCCAGTGCATAAGGTCAGCCACCACGCTCGCCGGATCACCGAGAAGGACTGCATCAGGGGCAATGCCCGCGCCGAGATCGGCCGCCTCGAGGTTGCACTGGATGACTCGTTTGCCTTCCAACAGCGAGCCCTGGCTGGTAGTCCAGCGATTGAGACTGGCGCCGAAGGCGATGATACAGTCGCTGGCGAGGATGAGTTCGTTGCCCAGGGGCGTGCTCAGGCCGCCGAAAATACCGATATTGTAGGGATCTTCGCAAAACAGACCCTTCCCCTTCAGGGTCGTCGCCAGCAGCGCCCCGGTGCGCTCCGCAAGAGCAATGAGGGCGGCCTCATCAACGGCGGTCATCGCTCCGCGCCCCCCGAGCACAATGGGGCTTCTCGCCGCGGCAATGATCCCAACTGCGTTTTCCAGCTCCTCGCCCACCGTGCTGAACTGCCGATGCGGGCCAGACGGCAGCTTCACCGGTCGATAGTCCACTTCCTCCCAGCCGAATTCCGCCGGGATGTTCATGACGACCGGCTTCCTCTCGAACAGCGCCGTCCGCAGAGCAAGCAACAGGTCATCCAGCACCGTCTCCGGTGCTCGCAGCTGCACAAAGGCAGCGCCGGTCGCCAGCACGAAGTCGCGCTGCGAAACATTCTGGAAATGATCCGGCGCTGCAGCGGGCGTGTCTCCGCAGAGAAGCAATAACGGTATACGGGCCTTGACGCCGTCGACGAGCGCCGTCAGCGCATTCGTCAGGCCGGGACCATGGGTGACGCTGACCAGGCCCGGACTGCCCGTAGCCAGGGAATGACCGAGGCCCATCAGCACGGCGCCGGCTTCATGAGTCGCCGCGACGAAGCGACCGGAAAAGTCGTCGACGTAATGACGGGCCATGAACAGGTTGGCATCTCCAAGCAGTCCGAACATTGTGCCAAGACCGCAGTCGGAGAGCGCTCGCGCGAGCGCCTCGTTTACCGTGCAGCCTTGGGGGTGTTGATTTGCCATCGAGCCTCCACGCGTCAGCGGCCGGGCAAGGCCGGACCCCCAAGGCCCAGCATACCCCTGGCAAGCCGCCCTTCGGGATCCAGCTGCAGCTTCAGGGCTTCAAGTAATGCCAGCTGTGGTCCGGACAGGCGCGACCGGTAATCGTAGAAGCGCCCGAGCTGGACATGCTGGCCGCCCAAGGCATCCAGCAGCGACGCGAGCTGTTGGCGCATGTCGCGCACACGCGCATCGCGCTCTGGTGCGGTGAGAAGCGGCACATCTTTCGCCCGCGGCACCAGTTTGCGATGCAGCGGGTATAGCGCGGAAGGCCAGAGCAGCATGGGCTCGAGCACGATATGGTCTCCGCCGGTGCCCATCATGAGCATGCTGTGCTGTACGCCGTCGTCCCCGCCGGCCCGGCACAGCTCGTCGAGGGTTGCCGTGACGCGTTCAATAACACTGTCAAGTCGCGACAGATCAAACACGGCACTCACGGGGGCCCAGCGCTCGTAGTCGGGCCCGAGCACCCCCCTCACGGAGTAGGGCCGGGTTGTCATAGCCTTTGCGACCGTCGTCTCCAGGGGCACCAGCTGCGCGCGGCGGGCGTACCGCCACGCCCGTTGCAGCAGTGCCTCCACCGTGGCCCGGTCATGCCCCTCCAGGCAGACATGGGCCGCCCAGGTTGCGGAAGGCGCAGCGGCTGTGCCTCCGCGCAGCGTGCGCAGCAGGTCGACGGCACTGGACAGGCGCGGAAGCACGCCACGCTGCCCCGCCAGGAGGCGCAGGGCGACCGAGAACTGCTCTCGCGGAGGCTGTGCGCGCAGGGCGCGGCGCCTGCCTGCATCAAGACAGTAGGCCTTCATGTTTCCAGGCGGTGCACCGACCGCCGCGAGCAGCGCGGGGAAGGCCTCCGGTGACGGCAGCGCGCAGGAGAAATAACGCCGCTGCTCAGGCTCCGCTTCAAGACTGATCCAGGCACGGGTAAGGACGCCGAAGGCGCCGCAATCACCCAGAAAGAGCCCGGTTAGATCCGGACCCTGGCCGCGCCATAGGGGTGAAAAGCGGCTGTCCGTTGCCAGCGCGCCGGTTCGCAGCCATTGTCCGCGCGGCGTCACGATTTCCACGGCTTTCACGGCGGACATATCGGTCGGCATACCCTGGCGAATAGAGCCGGCGATCGTGGAAAGACTGCCGGAAATTGGCGCCTGGAGAGCGGGGCGCCGGCCGGTCCCCGCCAGCCAGTCGTCGAGGGCGAGCCAAGTGACACCGGCCTCGACACAAACCACGTTGTCGCTCCCCGGGTGCCAAGTGATCCCACCCAGTCCCGACATGTCCAGCACGACCGAGTGATCGTCCTGCGGGAGATAGCCGCCACTGTAGGAAAGGCCACCGCCGCGGACCTCAACGTTCAGGCCCAGCGGGGTGGAACATTCCAGGAGCGCCGCAACGTCCTCGACCGACCGGGGTCGAAGCACGGCCAGCGGACGCCGTTGCCCCGGGAAGACCAGGTCGCTGGCGAACAGGGCGAGCGTTTCGCCGTCGAGGACAAGCCTGTCCTCCAGGCCTGCTTCCGCAAGCCTCCTGCGCAGTGACGGAAGCCTGTCAGCTGAAGCCACCCTACGGAGTACCCGCCGCTACGTTCAAGCGCGGCTGCTCTCAGCTGCGCTCGATCGTCGCGATCGGCGCCCCCACCGGCAACTCTTCGCCGGGCGGACAGAGGTTGCTGATCCTGCCGTTGAAGGGACTTTCGACGTCAAGTGCGGACTTTTCCGTCTCTACCGTGTAAAGCGGTGTGCCCTCGGACACCTCATCGCCTTCGCTTACCAGCCACTTGAGGATAGAGCCGGACTGCATCGACTGCGCCAGCTTGGGAAGTTTCAAGGTAACTTTCATGGCATCCTCTCAGTCAGCCAGCAGGGCCCGGGTGCGCTCTGCAATGCCGTCAGCGCTGGGGAAATGCAGAGCCTCCAGTTCCTTGCTGAAGGGAATGGGCGTGTATGCACCGCCATAGCGTGCGACGGGCGCCTTCAGTTCGGAAAAGAGCGCCGCATGCACGTGTGCGGCAATCTCCGCCCCTACGCCACAGAATTCGACCGCGGGATGGGAGATGAGCAGCCGGCCGGTCTTGCGCACCGACGTCAACACCGTGTCCATATCCAGCGGCTGGATGGAACGCAGGTCCAGGAGTTCCGTGGAGATGCCCTCCTCCGCCAACACCTTGACGGCAGACTGGGCTTCCGCAACGGCCCAGCTGTAGGCGAGCAGCGTGACATCGCTGCCCTCGCTGACCACCCGGGCACGACCGAAGGGAACCCTGTAGTCACCCTCGGGAACAGGCCCCGGAGTGAAATAACAGTTCATGGGCTCGATAAGGATACAGGGATCGGGGTCGTAAATGCTGCTCAGGATAAGCCCCTTGGCATCCGCCGGTGTGCTCGGGCAGGCGATCTTCATACCGGGCACGTGGGCAAACCACGCCTCCAGCGATTGCGAGTGCTGCGCGCCGAAGCTGCCGGTGCTCCCGGCAGTCAGCATCCGCAGGGTGATGGGCACGTTGGTGCGTCCGCCGGACATGTAGCGCAGCTTGGCGGCATGGTTGGCGATCTGATCCATGCAGACCATGGCGAAGTCATTGATCATGATTTCCGCGACCGGCTTCATGCCCGCGAGGGAGGCCCCGATCGCGGCCCCGACGATTGCCTGTTCGCTGATCGGCGTGCCGCGCACCCGCGCGTCGCCGTACTTCGTCGAAAGACCTGCTGTCGCCTTCACGATACCGCCGGCAGGGTCCATGATGTCTTCGCCCAGCAGCAGCGTACTGTCATCGCTGCCGAGCGCCAGGTCCAGCGCCTCATTGACCGCCTCGACGTAGCTCAGCTGGCGGCCGACCGCGGCGAGGTCCGGCTCCTCGACTTCGGCTGCGGGCGCCTGCACCCCGGGCAGAAACCCGCTGCTGGCGTAAACGTCCTCGTATACCTCGCCGTCGGCGTGTGGCGGTGCGTTGTCCGCCGCATCCTGGGCAGCGGAGACTTCCTCCGAAGCCTCCTTCTCGATCCCCGAAAGCGTTTCCTCCGTCGCCCAGCCCTCATCCAGCAGACGCGCCCGGAAACGGGCGAGCGGCGGGTTTCCGCGACCCGCGGCCAGGCACTCCGCGTCCATGTGCGACTCATCGGAGCCGAAAGCATGGCCCTGGAGCCGCGGCGCTACGCACTCCAGGAGCGTTGGACCGGCGCCAGTCCGGGCGCGCTCGAGGGCCTCGCTCGCAGCGCCGTAGACCGCCAGCGGGTCCGTACCGTCCACAGAAGCGCTGGCCATCGCATAGGCGGGGCCGCGATCGGCAATGGATTTAACCCGTGTCGAGGCGGAGAAGTCTGTATATTCCGCGTAGAGATTGTTCTGGCAGATAAAAAGGACAGGCAGCTGCCAGAGGGCGGCCATGTTCAATGCCTCGTGTACGGCACCTATATTCGCGGCTCCGTCGCCGAAGCTGCAAACGGTAACCTTGCCGGAATCCCGCAGCTGCTCGGCGAGCGCCAGGCCGTTGGCGATCGGCGCGCCGGCGCCGACGATGCCGGTGGTCACCATCAACCCGCTATGCGGATCTGACAGGTGCATCGGTCCACCCTTCCCCTTGCTGGTCCCGGTCACCTTGCCGTACATCTCGGCGATGACTTCCGCCATCGGTGTTCCCTTCGCTATCACGTCATGCACGCCGCGATAGGTGGTCACGAAGAAGTCATCGCCGCGAAGCAACGGTGCGATGGCAGCAGGTATGGCCTCCTGACCACCGCAGGGATAATACTGGAATTGCAGTGCTCCCGATGCCAGACCGCGCTGGATGGCCTTGTCGCAGGCCTGTATACGCACCATGGTGCGAAAGATAGCGGTGGCCAGGTCGGCGTCGATGGGCTGGCTTGGCATAAGGCTACTCCTGTTCCGGGATTGCTGTAGATGCTCCCTGCGCTGACGCTAGGCCGCCGGCTGCGCAGCACGCAATTCTTTCTTGAGAATCTTTCCTGCGGCATTGCGGGGCAGCTCACTGACCAGGGTAATGCCCCGCGGGACCTTGTAGGATGACAACGCGTCGCGGCAGCGGGCGATAATCTCTGCCTGGTCCACCGTTGCCTGGGGCTGCGGGACGATGAAGGCGTGAATGCGCTCGCCCCATTCTTCATCAGGCAGGCCGACGACGGCGACCTCCGCGACGGTACTAGCGGCGCCAATAACCTTCTCGATCTCCGCGGGATAGACATTGACTCCACCGCTGACGATCATGTCCTTGGCGCGACCCACGATCGTCAGAAATCCCTGCTCATCACGGAAAGCAAGGTCCTGCACCGTGACCCAGCCGTCCCGGAGCGCCGCAGCGGTCTCCTCCTCGCGGTTCAGGTAGCCAATGAAGGTATAGGGGCCGCGCGCAAAAATCTCGCCCACTTCGCCCCGTTCACAGGGAGAGCCGTCCGGACGGCGGATCTGCACTTCCATCTCCAGGAAGGGCGTACCGACACTCTCCGGTTTATCGAGGATCCGGTCCGGCCGCATATTGGTCACGATCCCACCCTCGGTGGACCCGTAGGTCTCGTGTAAGAGGCCCTCGCCGAAGCGTTCGACCGTCAGTTGCTTGAAGCGCGGTGACAGCGCCGCCGCATTGGAGATGATCGCCCGGAGCGCGTGCCGGTCCGGTAGCCCCTCGAAGCGCTCATCGGGGAGGTCGTGAACGCGCTTGAAGTGTGTGGGCACCATGAAGACACCGTGGATATCGCCCTGCTCGAGGCGGCCGACGATGCTTTCGCCGTCACTGCCGTCGTGGAGGACACAGGTACCACCATGGCTGACGGCAGCCAGTGCGAAGGCGAAGCCGGCTCCGTGGAACAACGGCGCCAGGGAAAGGAAGCGATGCCCGGGGCCGAAGCAGTCGTACTCGATGGCCGAGGCGAGACAGACAAGGGCACGGCTGCGATGGGGAAGCAGGACGCCCTTCGGCCGCCCGGTGGTTCCCGAGGTATAGCAAATGCTGAAAGCCGCATATTCGTCTGCCACCGTCAAACATGGACTCGCGTCCCGCGCCAGCAGAGTCTCGTAGCTTTCCCCGAGGCGCAGCGTAGGCAGCTGAGGATCATCGGCTAGCAGCTGGTACAGTTCGTCGAGCGCAGGATCGACGAGCGCCAGCGCAGGGTCGCAGTCATCGACGATGGCGCGCAGTTCGTCGGCGCTGAGCCTGGGATTGAGTGTGGCCACGACCAGGCCCGCCTCCGCCAGGCCGGTCACGATCTCGAGGTACTCGAGACGGTTTGGAGACAGCAGCACCACCACGTCGCCGGCGGCAAGGCCGTATTCCGCCACCACCGCGGCGCCAATGCGGCGCAGCCGGTCCGCAAGCTCCGCGTAGCGGAGCTGCCTAGTGCCATCCTCCACGGCGACAGCCTCGGGAAAGCGCTCCGCGGCGTTGAGGATGCCGCGACCCACCGTGAGCGGCGCAGTAAACAATTCCCCGGGCATGGGTCAGTCCCCCCCGGTCTTGAGCCGCTCCCGCAGGGGCGGGAAAACCCGCAGCGCGTTCTCGCGAAGTACCCGCTGCAGGGCGGCAGGACGCAGGTCGAAATCCGCAACCTCCCCCATGGCCCTGCGGGGATCAATCACCGGCCAGTCAGTACCGAAGAGAACCTTGTGGCTGCCGTAGCTATTCATGTAATGCACCAGGTTCGGCGGCAGGTGTTTCGGCGCGTAGGCGTCTATACCAATAAAAACGTTTTCGTGCTTCCAGGCCATGGCGATCATCTCGTCGGCCCACGGGGTGCCTACATGGATGCCGATCAGTCGCAGTTCGGGGAAATCAATGGCGATCTGATCAAGGAGAATCGGCCGGGCGACCGAGGGCAGGCGAACGTCCTTCTGGTATATCAGGTTCTGTCCGACCTGCATCATGATAGGAATGTCGAGCTCACAGCACTTGGCGTAGATGGGGTACCACTGCGGTGCGTCCGGCGGGAGGCGGAACCAGTGGGGGTAACTGTGTGCGCCCACGAAACCCAACTCCTTCACGGCGTATTCGAGGTCCGCGAGCTGCTCCATGCCCAGCGTGGGGTCGACGCCGGCAAGGCCCGAGTACCTTTCCGGCATCTGCCGACAGTAGCCGGCGACCTGCTCGTAGGGTATTTCGATGTGGTACTTCATCTGCCGCCCCCCTGCGCGAACGGCAATGAGCAGGGAGTGGTCCACGCCGGCCTCGTCCATGATGCCGGCGTAGCGCTTGATATCGACGCCACCACGCATATCAGCAGGCATGCGAACCTGTTCCATGAAATGCTCGTCAAAACCGTTCTGCTTTTTTTCAATTTCTACCGAAGTAAACGGATTGACGACGATATCGATCGCTCTGGCCATCTGCCTGGCTCCCTGAGTCACTCGGGTTATTTGCCCGCTGCCTCTGCCGCGAGGAACATTGCGCCGCCCGGCAGCGGGCAAGGCGGCAGGACTCTGCGACGCGCTAATGTCACTTTACGGCACTGTACAGATATGTAAACATATAGTTCGCATTTATGAACTACGGTAACAGCATGGCAAAGAGTCCGGTGAAGTCCGGCGCGCGGGTTGTCGAGATCCTGGAGCTCTTCGCTGCCCGGCGACAACCATTGTCGGCCACCGAGATCGGTGCGGCGCTGGCATATCCGAAATCCTCTGCCAACCTGTTGCTGCACACGCTCGTGGAGTGCGGCTGGCTGTCGCTGAACAGCGAAACCATGCACTACTTTCCAACGCTGCGGGTAAGCTCCCTGGGTGACTGGCTGCCCTCGGCTCTCTTCGGTGGCGACTCGACGGAAGCGCTCGTGCGTGAGCTGTGGGAAACAAGCCAGGAAACGGCGACGCTGTCCATCCCCAACGGCGTGCACATGGAATTCGTACGCGTTCACGTCGGCACCTACCCGATTTCCCTGAATCTTCCCGAGGGAACGCTGGTGCCGATGTTCGGCACTGCTGTCGGCACGAGCTACCTGCAGACTCACAGCGACGAGGTGATTGAACGCCTTTACCGCCGGGCCGAAGCCGAGTTTGCGCTGTCCGGCGGTGAACGAAAATTTTCCGACTACCTCGGTGAGATTCGCCAGGCGCGGAAACGGGGCTACGCAGTAGGGTACGACCGCCTGCTCTCCGACACGGGCGCCATCGGCATGTGCGTCTATGCGGGCGGGCCAGAGAGCGCCGTGGTCATGGCCGTGGGCGGCCTGAGCAGTCGCATAGCGCGCAATGAAGAGCGTCTGGTCAGGCTCATGCGACAGCTCGCCGCGCGTGCGCAGCGACAGTCCCGACGGTAACAGGCTCCGGCGCGATCGGCTTTCAGGCAAGTTCCCGCAGGAAGTAGTCGGCCTGGCGCAACGCCAGGGCCACAATGGTGAGTGTGGGATTCTCAGCGGTGGATGTCGGGAACAGGCTGCCATCACCAATCAGCAGGTTCGGCACCTCGTGGCTGCGGCCGAAGGCGTCTGTGACCCCGTCGCGGGGCAGACGGCTCATGCGGGCGGTGCCGAGGTTGTGAGTTGCAGAGGGAGGAATGCCGAAGCGGATAGCATCGGCCCCCAGCGAGGAGTAGAGCTCCCCCGCGCGCCGGCGAAAATGCGCTCGCATCACATCGCTGTAGGGGTGTTCGTCAACGTGAACATTGGCAACGGGCAAACCGAAGCGATCCCGCACCGCGGCATCGAGGGTGATACGGTTTCCGGGGCGAGGCATCTCTTCACCGTTCATCAGCATGCCCGCCAGGTGGTCATAGGACGCCATGAAGTCGGTGAAATCCTTTCCCCAATCATTGCCCCCGATGAGCATGGCGAGGGAGATCGGAGCCATCGCGACAGCCTCCATCAGGTAACCACCGGCAAAACCGCGCGCCGGATCGTGACCGTCCTCGTCGAAAATCGTACCGGGCGTCACGATGCCGCGGTGCATGTTCACCGGGCCGGGCATGCGAGCGAATGCCAGGGCGTTGATATGCCGCATGTAATGCCGGCCGACATGGCCGTGGGTATTGGCCAGACCATCGGGGAAAGCAGGGCTCTCGGACAGTAGCAGCAGCCGGGCGGTTTCAATCGCATTGCAGGCGAGGAACAGCCAGGCGACGCGCTGGCGATGCTCGCCGCCCTCGCGATCACGGTAAATGATCGCCTCGACACGCCCCCGCCGGTCCAGCTCGATGTGAACCGCCTGGGCGCCGGTACGCAGGTCCAGGCGCCCGCTCGCCTCCGCGCGGGGAATGTCAGCAGCGAGCGTGCTCCACTTCGCGTTGATCTTGCAGCCCTGGTTGCAGAAACCCATCTGCAGGCAGGCCGGTCGCCCGTCCCGCGGCGCAGAGTTGATAGCGATATGCGCATTGGACACGCGCCGGTAACCGCAGCGCTCAGCCGCTGCGCGCAGCACCTTGAAACTGCTGCTCGGCGGGTGTGGAGCAATACCGTGCGTCCCCGTGACGCCCATGCGCCTTTCCGCCCGGCCATACCAGGGTTCAAGCTCCTCGAGGCTAACGGGCCAGTCGACAAGGGAAGCGCCGTCGACGACGCCGTAGACAGTCCGCGCCCGCAGCTCATGTGCTTGCGGACGGTAGGCCAGCCCGTTCCAGTGCAGGGTGGATCCACCAACGGCCTTGACAATCCAGGCGGGCATTGTCGGCGCGACGCGGGCGGCCAGGTAGCTGCCGGAGGCGACACGCGAATCGAGCCAGCTAAGCTGGGCGAAGGCTTTCAGGTCATCCTGGAACCAATCCCCCGCTTCGATGCGCTCGCCGGCCTCAAGCATCACCACGTTCTTGCCTGCGGCCACAAGCCGCTCAGCGAGGGTGCCGCCTCCGGCACCCGAACCGACGATGACAATCGCCGCTTCGTCCGTCCCGACCCGCACGGCGCGCTACCCGCTACCCGAGTCAGGCCCCGGTAGCCAATCGATCGCGCCGAAGCCCCGGTGAAGGTACCCGCCGCGGTCGAGCGATGGCCCCTCGTAACCGAAATGCCGGGTGAGCGACAGATCGTTATAGAGGTTCATCATCACGTGAAAGCGGAAGGCCAGGAAGTCCGGTGTATTCTCCAGGGGCTGCAGCACAGCAACACGCCGCTCCGGGTCCCACGCGGGGAAGCGGCCGCCGCCGGCAGCAACCGCGAGCCGCCCGGCGGGCCCCGGCTGGCTGGCCAGGAAAGCCTCGGCGATTCCCCGGTAACGCCCGGCTTCCACAAAGTCGTGGGGGAAGAGGGTCCGGGCAACTGCGGCGAGCACTGCCGCCGGCGCCTCGACCGTCGGTGCGGCAGCTGGCCGCCCCCCCGCAAGCAGTGCGCCCAGGCCGAGAAGATTGAACTGGCGCCGCCGGAGCTTCACTCGAAACCCCGCAGGAGACCGTCACCGTTAAATTCGGCGGCTTCTGCGCGCATCTGCTCTATCATGCCCCTGACGGATTCATCCACGGTCACCAGCTCGGTCAGCAGGCCGAGTTCGCGACGTGTATCCAGCATGGCAATCGGTGTGCCGGTCGGAAAGCGGCCCTGCAACAGCACTGGCGCCGCACCGCCCCGACGCTGCAGGTAATCGGCGATATCATCCACCAACACCGCGACATGGTGCGGGCACGGTGTCTGCGGAACATCGAAGATCCCGGTCGGGTCCTCGTCCACCGAGATCAGCTCGATCATCGTGTCGCCGCTGTACCCCAGGAGGATACTGAGCCTTGGCGATGCAGAGCCCGCGGGCTTGACCATTTCCGCGAACTGGAAGTCATCAAAGCGGTAGAAGGGCCCAGGGGCGCGGTGGCCCCAAGGGGCCGCGGCGCGCTCCCAGGTCCCAACCAAAAAAACAAACCG